>CAYZAH010000252.1:0-6143 GCA_964475805.1 uncultured Pirellulales bacterium
GAAAAGCTCTTCGCAGGTCGAGACGATATTGAGCTTCGCCTCTGCGAGCTCAGCCACTTGGCTTTCGAGAGCGACGAGACTGCTGACCGTCGTGACCAACGCGACGTCGGCGGACCGGCTCTCGATGGCTTCCTTCAGAGTGTCCCGGACGATGATCCCGAGCGGATCGAGCCCGCACAATGAGCCGAGGTCCTGACCGGCCTTCTCAGGATCGGGATCAACGGCCTCGACAATCTGGAAGCATCCGCGCTCCACCGCGTATCTGACCACCTTCTGCCCTAACGGACCAATGCCCACGTGAACGATACTTATCATCTACATTATTCCTTTCCTATTTTGGAGCTGACCAACTCATCAAAAGCCCCATATTACCTTGCCTGCGGAGTCCGTGCAAGCCCCGTGGGACTGGCTCCTTTTGACGACGTCTTTCCATCAAAAGGTGCCTGTCCCTCCTGTCAAAAGGAACAGTCAGCCCGCCTTCGGCGGACAGACAGTCCCATAGACCCCGAGCCACGAATTGGCCCACAATTGCCTTGCATTCTTCGCAGCAGGCGGTATGATCGTTGTGGGGTTTCGTACATCTTTATGAATAAGGAGTCCGTGATGAGGTCAACGGGGATGATCTTAGCTTTGTCCCGGTGCATATCGGGACTATTGCTGCTTAGCGTCGTCAGCGATGGGCCGCTCAACGCAGCCGCACCGCAGACCAAGGGCACAGCCGGCGAGAAGCCGGGCTGCTGTGCCATGGAGATATTTCCACTCACCACCCAGCACGTGCACGGATCAACCGTCGTCGAGCTCGACAATGGCGACTTGTTGGCCGCCTGGTTCCAGGGATCGGGCGAACGCTGGGCCGATGACGTGGCGATCATGGGAGCACGGCTGCACGCCGGCGCCAAGCAATGGAGCGAACCGTTCGTGATGGCCGATGTGCCCGGCTTCCCTGACATCAATCCGGCTCTGTTTATTGATCCTCAACAGCGGCTCTGGCTGGTCTGGTACACGGTGATCGCGAACCAGTGGGAGACTTCCCTGCCGAAATACCGCATCAGCAAGAGCTACACCCAGCAAGAGGGTCCGCCGGAATGGTGCTGGCAGGACGTGCTGCCCGTCAAGCCTGGTGACTCGTCCGGACGCGGCATCCAGCCGAACGACCGCTTCGTCAAATCCGTCGAAAGACAGGTCAAAGAGTACAATGAATACGTCATAAAGAACACTGCCGTGCCCGAGAAGACCGCACGCGGCATCGTGAACCGATGGGCGGAGGACCTTCTCGCCAAGGCCCGGGGCGAAAACATGATGCGCGCGGGCCGGCTCTACGACGCCTCGGGAAAATCTACAGCACAGCAACTGGGTTATCCGTATTTCCGCCGCGTGGGTTGGCAAACGAAGAACAAAGGCGTTATCATTGACAACAAGCGGATCATCATCCCTCTCTACTCCGACGGCTTCAGTTTTTCACTGATGGCGATCACCGACGACGGCGGACAGACCTGGCAGTTCAGTGAGCCGCTGGTCGGCGCGGGGGACATTCAGGCCAGCATCGCCCAAAAATCCGACGGGACGCTCGTTGCCTACATGCGTGACAACGGCCCGCCGCCGCAGCGCCTTCAGGTTAGCGTGTCGAAAGACAAGGGGCTCACCTGGAGCATGGTACAGGATTGCGACCTGCCGAACCCCGGCTCGGGCGCCGATGTTGTCACCCTGCGGAACGGGCATTGGGCGCTTGCGTACAATGACACCGAGAGCGGTCGAAACAGTCTGGCCGTCTCGATCTCGACGGATGAGGGCCAAACCTGGTCTTACAAACGGCACGTCGAGCGCGACATGCGAGATTTGCAGGACGCGACGACCAGCGCGTATCCCGCCATCATCCAGAGTCGTGACGGCACGATGCACATGACTTATAGCTACCACCACAATGACCGAGGCGACGGCCCCAACGAGACGATCAAGTACTTCCACTTCAACGAGGCCTGGGTCATGCAGGGAGACAAGTGAGAGCATTGACTATTGACTATTCGCACGTCAGCAGCCGGCCGTCACGTGCTGCTTCTCCAATAGTCAATGCAGAGGCGCTTAATGGAGCGACGGGAATTCATCAGAAACACGGCGGTGGGGTTGGCGGCGATTGCAGCGGCCCGGCCGTGTGACGCGAAGGCGAAGAATCCGAAATACAGGGTCGCCGTGATTGGCAGGACCGGCCGGGGCAACTACGGCCACGGACTGGACGTCGTATGGAACAACGTCGAGCAAGCGCAGGTCATCGCCGTCGCCGACGAGGACGCCAAAGGCCGCGCCGCAGCCGCCAAGCGACTGAACGCGTCGCGGGCCTACGCCGACTATCGCCTCATGTTGGAGAAAGAGCGCCCGCAAATCGTCAGCGTCGCGCCGCGCTGGTTAGACTGTCATCGTGACATGGTTTTAGCCTGCGCCGAATCCGGCTGTCACGTCCTTCTCGAAAAACCGATGTGCCAGACGCTCGAACAGGCCGACGAGATGGTCGCCGCCCTCGAAAAGAAGAATTTGAAACTGGCCATCGCCCATCAGACCCGCTACAGCCCGACCCTGCAACACGCCCAGCGGCTCATCGCCGACGGAGTTTTAGGTGACATCGTCGAGCTGCGCGGCCGGGGCAAGGAGGACCGCCGGGGTGGCGGCGAAGACCTCATGGTTCTGGGGACGCACGTCATGGACCTGATGCGCCTGTTCGCCGGCGATCCGCAATGGTGCTTTGCGCGTGTCCGAGAAAGCGGAAAACCCGTCACCCGCGATGACGTGCGGGATGGCGCTGAAGGCATCGGGCCTCTGGCCGGAGATGAGATTCACGCGATGTATCGCTTCGGCGAACCGACGATGGGTTATTTCTCGACGCACCGCGCTAAAGACGGAGCCGCGACACGTTTCGGCCTGCAACTCTTCGGAACCAAAGGTATCCTCACGACGACGACCGGCGCATTGCCGGAGGCATGGCTTGTCGAAGACCCTTCATGGCAACCGGGCAGGAGCAAAGCTACGTGGAGGCGGATATCCAGCAACGGGATCGACCAGCCGGAGACCCGAACCGACACCGGCCAGTCATTCGGCAATCGCCTGATCGCGCTCGACCTGATCCGGGCCATCGAGACGGATACTCAGCCCAAAGGCAGCGTCTACGACGCCCGTGCAGCCCTCGAGATGATCTTAGCTGTCTACGAATCCCACCGCCTCAACGCACCGACACCTTTGCCGCTCAAGACGCGCAAGCATCCCCTGAGCCTTCTGTAAAATCAGGCGTCCTCGGACCGGTCCAACTACTCCGGTCAGTTCGCCAACCGCCTTGGGTTCGGGGCTGTAATCCCTACACTGATTTCCTTGAGCCATAGGTAAAAAGAGTATTGTACCAAACAGAAACGCTCTTAGAATTATGCCGAAATGACTATCGCAGGAAAAGCTACATCACGCAAAGACCAAAAGTATGCCATCAAGAGATTTGGCGTGAGGACACTCACGCAACTCTCATTGGTATTGCTGACGGCTTCAATGCTGGGTTTTGCCGGTGGATGCTTGTCCGTGCCCAACGTCTCGAAAATGATCGGCCGAGTGCCGGCCTCGGACGACCCGCCCCGGATCGTGTCGCCCCGGGGTTCTCTGGCGCCCGAGCAAAGTGGGGCCGTCATGAAGAACCTGAGGCGGAGCGTCCCGGCTACCGATATGCTGGACCGCTACTTGGAAATCGTGGATTCCTATACGGACGAGCCGCTGACCATCGGCAACAAGGTCACGCTTCTGGTCGACGATCCGGCCGTCTACGCCGCGATGATCAAGGCCATAGAGAACGCCAAACACAGCGTCAACGTCGAGACCTTCTTCATTGATAGTGACAGATTCGGACGCGGGTTTGCCGACCTGTTGATTCGAAAGCAAAAGCAGGGCGTCCAGGTTAATCTCATCTACGACAGGGTCGGCAGCCAGGCCGCTCCGGAGACTTTCTTCAAGCGATTGCGGGATGCCGGAGTCAACGTCGTGGAATTCTTCCCGGTGAAGCCGCCGTGGAACGCGCATCGCGGCCTGCACATCCGTCTCGACCACCGCAAGATTCTGGTTGTTGACGGCACCCTGGCCATCATAGGGGGCACGAACATCAGCGAAGGCTTCTTCATCGACGTAGACGACGCCGGCGAAGGCGGAATTGCCGCGCTGCCTTGGCGCGATACCGACGTTCAAATTGAAGGCCCCGCCGTCGCCCGGCTTCAAAGGTTGTTTCTCCACAACTGGGCCAGGCAGAACGGACCCGAGCTTTCAACGGAAGATTATTTCCCGCTGCTGAAGCAAGAAGGTGACACGCTGGTCCGAATCCTTGCCAACTCTCCGGGCGAGCACAAGCGGCTGACTTTTGTCATGTACGTTTCAGCTATAAGCTGCGCCGCGCGCTCGATACATATCACGGCGGCCTATTTCGTCCCCGACAAGCAGATCGTAGACGCCCTGGCCAATGCCGCCCGGCGCGGCGTGGACGTCAAGCTTGTCCTCCCGCTGGCGAGTAACTATACCTCGACGATCGAAGGCGGGCAATTCAGCTATTCGCGGCTCTTGAAGGCGGGCGTGAAATTATACGAACGGCGCGATGCGGTCCTGCACGCGAAGACCGCCGTCATCGACGGCGTATGGTCCACCGTCGGCTCGACGAACATGGACAACTGGAGCTTCCTGAGCGACGACGAAGTCAATGCGGTCATCCTCGACCGCCAGTTCGCAGAAGAAATGGAAGCCCTGTTCAAGAATGACCTGAGAGACTCCGACCAGATACTACTCAGCGAATGGCGGAAGCGCCCTTTCCTAAACAAGCTCAACGAATGGTTCACCCACCTCTTCGCCTACTGGCTATGATACTTCTTCGTACAACTGTGCGTACGTGGAAGGTTTCAGGCCCAACCGCCGAACGTGAGTGAAGGTCAGCTCAAGCATCTTCATGTCCGGGTCGAACTGGTTCAGTGACCACGGATGCCAAATCAGTGACACAAAGGGTTTGTTCGTCTGCCACGCTCTATCCAGAAAGACCTTGTTCACCTCGAATTCATCCTTCGCCGTCTTGCAGAAGCCTTTCGGTATCGCCTCCGGAAAAGGCGAGGGCCAAAGGGTCAGCCTTCGCGGTCCCCACCGATTGTGGTCCTTCAAAAGATTCTCATGCCAGCCGTGGCCGGGCAGCTCCCAGATGTCGGGGAAGCCGTCCGCTTTGTAGTTGAACGGCTCAGTCAGAAGCGCCGGAAGCGAATAGTCCGGCCCCCAGAGAAGACTGCTCACATACTGAATGCCCGCCTCTCGGAGCAACTCCAGGACGTCGGTCTCACCTTTCAGGGCATTGTCGAAGCCGCAACCCGGCCGCAGCCCGATGCACGGCCGCTCGAAGACGCGCTCCACGGCTTCCTTCCCTTTGAATATCTCCTTTCGCCGCTCCTCCAACGGTATGGCGGCCCCACAGAAGTCGTTATCGCGAAGCATTCGATGCGAGTAGGTATGCGTGGCTACCTCGAAAAGAGGA
The DNA here is from genome assembly GCA_964475805.1 of uncultured Pirellulales bacterium. Lineage (GTDB taxonomy): Bacteria > Planctomycetota > Phycisphaerae > Sedimentisphaerales > Anaerobacaceae > JAFGTG01. Next base: position 5,522 of record CAYZAH010000252.1, read on the forward strand.
TGATCCAGTATCTCGCGATATTCAGTGGGATTGGCATCAAGCGTCTTACCCAAGATAAAAAACGTAGCCGGCATCTCGAACCGCTTGTGGACCTCGACGATCTTACGGCACGCGGCCAGGCACGCCGGCGACTCCGTATCGTAAGCGGCGATATAGCGAGTCCTCTCTTGTCCGGCCTCCCGGACTTCCGTTGCGCAGGAAACGACCGTCGCCCCAATACCACATAAAACCGTTGATTTCACGAAATCTCTTCTGGAAATACGCTGCATCTTATTGTCCTCTCAAACACTTGCATCGGCAATCAGACATGGAGGTAGTCTACACGCATTCATCCCCACCTTCAACCTCTAATGAAAAGCGGAAAAACGTCGCGTAAAAGCCCTCAGCCTTCAGTTTGAAGAGGTTTTTTCTTGACGCAAAGGCGGGCCGTCTGGTATAAATAAGACAGTGTGAAGTCCGTGGACGTGAGGCGATCTCTGTGGGAGTGACGCTTGTCTTTTGGGCCGGCAAAGGGAGGAGACTGTATCAAATGACGTGGTACTATTCTAACCAGAGACGGACTGGAGATCGTTTAGAGCAAAGACCAATCGAGTAGTTTCATATTAACCCTTTTGAAGGAGGA
>CAYZAH010000253.1:0-6138 GCA_964475805.1 uncultured Pirellulales bacterium
GAGATTCTATTCAAGGGATTTCTCAGCACATCTGACGACAGAATCAATCAGCCTAAAATCCTGATGGAGGAAGGCAAACGTGGACTCGGAATGGTATATTCAGGCATTGCCTTTGTCCTGGCCTTGTTGCAGGGATTGGTCGGCCTGGTCCTGCTGATTGCCTGCGTCAATGTGGCCAGTTTGCTACTGGCTCGCGGTGCAGCGCGGCATCATGAGATGGCTGTCCGTGCGTCGATCGGTGCGGGGCGATGGCGACTGATCCGCCTTTCACTGGTCGAGAGTCTAATCCTCTCGTTCGCGGCTGGAGCGGTTGGACTAATAATCAATATGGCTGACAAAGCGGCCATCGCAGAATTCATGACCAAGTCTCTCGCCCGCACGCAGAGGCATCTGAGCTACGTCAGTGACCATCCTGCAATCGGAATGCACTTCGACCACGGGACCGACGGCATGGTCCTTGCGTTCGTATTTGGCATCGCGCTGTTGACAACACTTGTGTTCGGCCTTGTCCCGGCCCTGCGAGCCGGACACGTTGATCCTTCCGAGGGACTCAAGGACAGCAGAGGTTGTCTCGCACCTCGATTGCGCCTGGGAAAAGGACTGATCGCTGTGCAGGCTGGTCTGTCCACACTCCTGGTCATCGGGGCCGGTCTGCTGGCGCAGACCGTCATTAATCTCCAGAAGGTGGATACTGGGTATGACGCGGAGAATTGTCTGACTTTTAATCTCAATCTCCTGGATTCCACTCCCGAATCGGACAATCCCGTCGATTTCTTCACCAGAGTGCGAACGAGCATCTCCGAGATTCCGGGTGTAAAGTCCGTGGCCTTCTCGATACCCGGTCTGCCAGGGGCAGGTTGGTACAACGACGTGTCGTTTCCCGGCCACGCCGACAAACGAGTTACAATGCCCATATACTATGTCTGTGACGGCTGGTTTGATACAATAGGAATCACACTGCTCAGTGGGCGTGACTTCAATCGTACCGACACTCGCAGATCGTCTCTTGTTGCCATTGTGAATGAAGCCTTTGTTCGCAAATGTTGCGATGGTGAGAATCCCGTTGGCAGGCTGGTGAACATTGACGATGATCCTTACCACATAGTAGGAGTCTGCGGAAACTATAAGACTAACGTGCGCGATAACGGGGGTCCAATCATCTTCTTCTGTTACTACCAGAGATCATATAGGCACGTAGCCTATACCGTGCGCAGCGTTCTTCCTCCCCTGTCACTGGTTCCAACGGTACGTAAGGCTGTGGCTGATAACGATCCCGATCTGCCCCTGGAAGAAATCGCCACTTACAAGCAACTGCTGACCAAGAGAATTGTCATGGAACGGTTTTTTGCTGTGCTCTGCGGCAGTCTTGCGCTACTGGCGCTTTCGCTATCGTGCATCGGCATTTTTGGATTAATGGCATACAATGTAACTCGTCGAACGGGTGAGATAGGTGTCCGTATGGCACTGGGCGCACGCCCAAAGGACGTGTCGTGGCCGATCTTGCGTGAGGCTCTGGTCCTTACAGGGATCGGTGTAGCCGTGGGGATGCCCATGGCGCTTGCACTGATGCATCTTGTTCGCGGATTCTTCTACGGTGTCGCAGCCCGTGATCCCATGACGGTAATAGCTGCTGTTGTGGTCCTACTCGGCGTCGCAGTGCTGGCGGCTTTGATTCCGGCCTGGCGTGCTGCAAAGATCGATCCGATGGAAGCGTTGCGGTACGAATGAAAAGACGTAGCCGGTAGCCAATAGACGATTACCGGCAAATGAGAAGCTAATGAAAACTGAAGACCGACTATTAACTACCGGCTGCCAATAATTAACAGGATTTGGAATGGACATACCAAGAAAGTCTCGAAAAGTCAGGAAAATCGTGATTCGTGTCGTCGTCGGAGTCGTCGCTTTGAGCGCCATCGCGATAATTACCCTGGGCCTCTCACGTTTGGAACCGGCGGCGCCGAGCGTCGAGCGGCAAACGTTGCTCATCGATACGGTCAAGCGGGGCGACATCATCCTGGAGGTGCGGGGTGTGGGCACGCTCGTATCGGAGGACCGACTCGTGGTGCCCGCGCGCGTGAGCGGTCGTGCATCACGTATTTTGATTCAGGCAGGAACCCCTGTCGAGCCCAATACTGTTATTCTTGAGCTGAGTAATCCCCAGTTGGAGTTGAATTGGAAGGATGCGCAGACCCAGCTCAACTCGGCACAGGCGAGATACAATGCAGCACAGGCCAGTTTCCTGAATCAGCAATTAGGATACGAAGCTGGCATTGCACGAACCGAAGCGGACGTCAATGACGCCAGACTCAGATTTGAAGTCGATAAGAAGCAATTTGAAGACGGCTTGATTTCCGAGCTTGCGATGAAGTTGTCAAAAAGCAATGTTGAGCAACGCGAAAGGCAGTTGGAGGTCGAGAAGAGACAGTATGACGTGTTCATGAACCAGACAAAGCCGGCGCAAGTGATGCTGGAGGACGCTTCACTTGAGCAGGCGAAATCTCAGTACAATTTGCGACAAGAGGAGTACGAGTCGTTGAAAGTGCGGGCAGGAGCCGCTGGTGTTCTGGCTCCGATTCAGATTCCCATTGAGTTGGGTCAGCAGGTATCTATGGGTCAAATGGTGGCCCGGATCACGAATCCCGAGCGGCTGATGGCGCGTCTGCAAATCCCCCAGGGTCAGGCACGGGACGTGAAAATTGGGTTGCCTGCTGAGATCGACACCTACAACGGGCTCGTGTCGGGCCGCGTCTCACGTATCGAGCCGACCGTCATGGAGGGGAACGTAACGGTGGATGTATCACTTAACGGACCACTGCCAAAGGGGGCCCGGCCGGATTTGTCGGTGGTCGGAACGATAGAGATCGAGCAGCTTCTTGACATACTGTACGTGGGCCGGCCCGTGCTCGCTTCAGCGGACAGCAAGGTCGAACTGTTTAAGCTTACACCAGATGGCCGGTTTGCCTCACGCGCGCCTGTTCAATTCGGCAAGACCTCGGTCAGCACCATCGAAGTGCTCGACGGCCTCGTTGTCGGCGATCAGATTATTCTTTCCGACGTTTCCCAGTGGGATACCGTGGATAAGATACGATTAAAGTAGTTACCAACAACTTTTTCCATTTGGAGAACAAATAATGACTGACACAAACGACGCACTCATCAACATTGAGGATCTCCACAAGGTCTTCGTTACGGAAGAGGTGGAGACCCACGCTCTTTCGGGTGTGCACCTGAAGATCCGACAGGGAGAGTACGTTTCGATCGCGGGGCCTTCGGGTTGCGGCAAGTCCACGCTCTTGTCGATCATGGGCCTGCTCGATTCACCCACAAAGGGCGACTATTGGCTCAACGGCTCTCCGGCCGCCGAGTTGTCGGCCTCCCAGCGAGCGCGCATCCGCAACCGGGAGGTGGGTTTCATCTTCCAGAGCTTCAACCTAATCGGTGATCTGACCGTATACGAAAACGTGGAGTTGCCCTTGACCTACCGGCGTATGCCCAAAGCCGAACGACAGCAGCGCGTACAGACCGCTCTGGAGCGTGTGGCGATGGCGCACCGCATGAAGCACTACCCCAGCCAGCTTTCCGGCGGTCAGCAACAGCGCGTGGCCGTGGCGAGGGCATTGGCCGGCAGCCCATCGATCCTGCTGGCCGACGAGCCGACCGGAAACCTCGATTCGGCCAACGGCAAGGCCGTGATGGATCTGCTGGCCGAGCTTCACAACGAAGGCGCCACCATCTGCATGGTCACACACGACGAACGTTACGCCCACTACGCCCACCGAACGGTGCACCTGTTCGACGGCCGAATCGTCGATGACGAGACGAAAGCAACAAGAGAGAATCATGCACGCGCCAATGCATGATACTCGCGTTGGTCGCAGAACCCTGCGTCCCAGCTTCGCGCCACGATTGAGACTGATTGCCGGCCATTACTTGGATTTCCTGAAGGCTGAAAACGACAAGCCAAGCACAGGAGAAATGAGATGACAACCCTCTTCAATGACATCAAATATACTATCAGACAACTCACCAAGAATCCCGGTTTTGCCCTTATTGCTGTTCTGACGTTGGCACTCGGCATTGGTGCCAATGCCGCCATCTTTGGTTTGTTAAACTCCGTCATGTTTCAGGCTTTGCCGGTTCGCAATCCGCACGAGTTACACGGAATCCACTGGGTAGGAGATATTACACCTGAAATCTGGGGTCGTGTTGTAGGCGCACCCAATGGCGAACAGACGTCCAACACGTTTACATACCCGGCCTACTGTAAGTTTCGCGACAACTGCACAGGCGTCGCGGAGGTCTTTGCATTTTTCGAACTTGGCCCATCGAACTCTTCAACCGCCGTTATTCGTGGCCAGGCCTCCCGCGTAAACGCTTTATTGGTCTCGGGCAACTTCTTTCAGTCGCTGGGACTGAAGCCGGTACGGGGACGAATCATAATGCCGGAGCACGATCAACCAAACGTGCCACCAGTGACTGTCATCTCTTACGGCGCCTGGAAAAAACACTTCGGTGGCGATCCCGATGTGATCGGCCAGAAGATCGTCTTAGACCAGGTCAGTGCGACAGTGATTGGGATCCTTCCTAAAGGATTTCACGGTATGGAGAAAGGTTGTCGCAGCGATTTTTACCTTCCTCTATCACTGCAGCCGCAGACAAAAGGTATCTGCCCCCTGAAGTCTACTGACCTCTGGTGGGTTCAGGTCATGGCTCGTCTGAAGCCGTCGGTCGATGAATTGGAAGTGAGCCGCTTGTTGGGAGCTCTGTTCGCACGAGCAACCGGCGAATCAGGTATTGATGCCTCAAAGAGAAACCTGCGCATTGTCTTGACAGAGGGCTGCCGGGGTCTGGGCGGTGCCTTGGCGCCGCGCCTAGGTGTGATGGCCAAACCTCTGTACCTTCTCTTCGGATTGGTGGGAATTGTCTTGCTGGTGACCTGTATTAATATAGCTGGACTCCTGTTAGGTCGAGGTGCAACGCGTTATCATGAATTTGCCGTGCGCGTGGCTTTGGGTGCGGGACGCAGACACCTAATCCGTCAGTTACTAACGGAAAGCACGATGCTGGCGGTGTTGGGCGGATGCGGTGGATTTCTCTTAGCTACCTGGATGAAGCCGGCTCTGTCCCGTATACTCTGGACCTCGGAGACCACCCTCGATGTACGGAATGACATCCACGTCTACGGATTCATGCTGGTGATCGTAGTGGTCACCAGCATCCTATTCGGCCTGTTGCCAGCTCTGCGTACAGCACGCATTGAACCCGCTTCCAATCTTAAACATAGGACACTGCTGGGGAAGCCCCGTTTGGCTCTGAACAAAATGCTCATTTCCCTGCAAGTAGGACTGTCACTATTACTATTGGTGGGAGCGGGTCTGTTCACCATGACATTGATCAACATCGGACGCGTTGAAGCAGGTTTTGATACAGAGAATCTGCTGGTCTTCCGTGCGGACATAGGTAAGCGCCAAGTCGATTTCTGTACGGCTATCGGCGCTTTGCCTGGAGTGCAGGGTGTAACCTATTCCAATCTTCCCTTACTGACCGGCGCCAGGAGCAACACCGGAGTACCCATGCCCCACAACCGTTCCGAAACACTGCCGGTTTTGAGACTGAATGTGAGTGAAACTTTCTTACAGACTATGGGTATTCCCCTACTGGCCGGACGCGATTTTCGGACGCTTGATACAGAAGGATCTCAGGAGGTTATCATCGTGAATCAAGCTCTGGCACAGGCCGCCTTCCCTGATGACACCGCAATAGGAGAATTCCTGACGATTCATCAGCAAGATTACAGAATCGTGGGCCTCTGTGGCGACACCAAGTACTATGATCTTAAGACGCCATGTGAGCCGACTGTTTTCTTTCCTTCTCGTGAAGGAACATTCTATGCGTTGCGCGCGGCGGCAAATCCCCAAGACCTGATTCCGGCTATTCGGCAGGCCCTGTCTGTGATCAATCCAGGCACTGCTCTGTCGGATGTAAAGACGTTGAAAGCCCAAATCTCAGAGAACACCAGGCAAGAGCGGTCCTTTGCCTGGCTGGCCTCGTCTCTTGCCTTTTTGGCGGTTTTGCAATCTTGTATCGGGCTCTACGGATTGATGGCTTACAGCGTATCCCAGCGCACCAAGGAGATCG
>CAYZAH010000254.1:0-4227 GCA_964475805.1 uncultured Pirellulales bacterium
CAATCTTGCCTGGCACAAGATCGACTTCGCCTGGCCCCTGACCCGCTGGAGGGCAGGCATGAGAATCGCCAGCAGCAATGCAATGATGGCGATCACGACCAGAAGTTCGATGAGTGTAAAGCCTCTTCTCTTGCTCATATTCAACGCTCCCAATGTATCGGAAACAACGGTTCCTCGGACTGCATCAATTCTTGATTATTTTAACACATAGATGAAACAGACTCAAGCGATAAATCGCCCTTTTACCCCAATCCCCCCATAGAAGAAGGGACTATTTCGCCCTTTTCTGCACCATCTGGGCCAGAAGATCAATCATTTCATCGGAATTGACCTCTTGTTCGTGACCATCCGCGAATGTGACGATGTACGTACCGTTCGCCAACTTCTGGTGCATCAGCACGGCCTTTTCGTCCTTGGGATTCCTCGCGTCGCCGTACCACTTGACCTCCTGTCCCCGCTCAAGGAGCCGTTCGTACTTCGTCTTCACAGCCGAAATGTCCACTTTTCCGGACACTCCCAGGTACTTGACGAGCAACACGCCGTCTCGGACGATTCCGCCCATGGGTGTTCCCCGGTCCCCGAAGATGTTCAGCAGCAAGATCAGAGCGAGAATAATCACGGCGGCGGCAACGGACCTACTAAGCCTCAAGTCGATGATGATGTTGACGGTATCCCAACCGATCTTGTGTCGGGTGAGTCGGTACGGGATTCGCTGCTTGATTTGTTCACCGAGATCAGGTGGAACCGGCTCGGTCACGCGCTGGCCTAATTCGGTCAAAAGTTGTCTGATTTGCTTATCTTCCATTGGAGCGATCTCTTGTTTACGGGCCCGCAGGCAACGTTTTGGACGCGAGCCCTTTTTATATAACGCTTTTTCTCAGGGCCTTAATGGCTCTATTTAGTCTGCTTTTGAAGGTCCCTTCTCTTATTCCAGCCGCCTCGGCCGATTCGGCAATTGTCAATTGTTGCATATAGTGCAAAACAATCGTTTGTTTCAATTTCGCCGGCAGCCGGGCCACCGCGTAATTCAACTGCTCCAACTGCTCATAATGCCCGAACTCATCGCCCCCAGCGGTTCTGACGTCTGGGGCGTCGATGCTTTCAATGCCGACGATTTCCCTGTGCTTGTGCCGGCGCCAATACAGATTCGACACGTTGCTCGCGATGCGATACAGCCAGCTACTCAAGGCTTTGTCATCTTTCAACTGTCCTATATGATGCCATGCATTATAGAAGACCTCCTGCGTCAGGTCTTCGCTGCCCTGGCAATCATGACCGAGTCTCCGCATGAACAGATACATTTGCTCGTAGTATTCATCAACGAGCTCCGCGGCCGCCGTCCTATCGCCGGCTTTCAGCCGCGCAACGAGCGTATTGCGCTTCTGTTCCCGATCATTCTTACTGCCGCCGGGTCCCTGCTGATTTTTACCGTTATTAAGATACGCCACATCAGCCTTCTGTTCCGCTAATTTTGCCTTTTCTTCCATTATTTCGTTCGTCCTTGTCAGGCCTAATGTAAACAGTCTACCTTGAATCCCGATTTCTCGCAATACCAAATCCCCCCGGGACACGTCCGAACCCCAATGTGCTTCGGAACAACGCCGGGACCGAACGCATGCCTCCGCGAAGCGAAAAATCTGTTGATCTGTCGCCCAGGTTTTGGAATAATACGTGTCCCTATGAAGACGCGAATGAAAAGACTGCTCGTTGCGATCGGGTTTGCGTTTTACTGCGGTGGCGCCGGGCTATTCTCTTGTCCGCCCTGGTGCAATGCCTGGGCCACGGAAACGTCCACTCCCCCGGCCGAGAATCAGTGTCAAGCCAAGCCGGATTTGTCCGAGCGGATTGACGGTATCATCAGAGAATCCTTGGAGAAGAGGGTCCGGTTTTCCATTCATATCGTACAGGCTGACTCAGGCGACACGGTCTACGAGCACGATGCGCGAGAACTGATGACACCAGCCTCCAATATGAAGATCATCACTGGGGCGGCGGCGCTGAGGTATCTTGGGCCGGATTACGTGTACAAAACAAAGGTCGGGCTTTCCGGCCAGACACTGGTGGTGATCGGCAGTGGCGATCCGCTCCTGGGTGACCAAAAAACGGACGCCAAGTATGGCCGCGAACAAGGCTGGATATTCAAGGATATTGCCAACACCCTGACGTCCAAAGGCATAGTGAAAATTGACAATATCATCGTTGACAGTACTGTGTTCGATAACGAGCGTGTCCACCCAAGCTGGCCGCCCGATGATCTGAATCGATGGTACGCGTGCGAAGTGAGCGGGCTGAATTTCAACGACAACTGTGTGGAAATCAGCGCTAAGAACGTGGGGGGGCGAGTAGCTGTTTTTGTCGAGCCGCAGACCGCTTTCGTGTCGATCGTCAATAACGTCGAGCCGATCTCCAAGGGCGACGAAGCCGTGGGAACCTACCGCAGTCGAGAGCCAAACAAGCTGATTGTTTTCGGCAAGTGCAAAGACACCGTTGGACCGTTCGACGTGGCTATCGAGAGGCCCGCCGCATTCTTCGGTTTCATTTTGTATGAGCATCTTGTGGGTGCGGGGATCAGTGCGCAAGGCCAGCTTGTCGAAAAAGCGTTTGATGACGCCAATGACTTCAACCCGCTAATCGAGTTCAGCACACCGATCTCCGATTGCTTGGCCAGATGCAACAAGAACAGCCTGGGCCTTGTCGCCGAAGCCATGCTCAAAACGATCGCCGCTCACGGCAATCCGGACGGTAAAAACGGCAGTTGGGAAAGGGGCCGGGAACTGATCGGCGATTTCCTGTCAGAGCTCGGGATCGACCGGAGCCAATTCTATCTCGACGACGGCAGCGGCCTGAGCCGGCAGAACGAACTGACGGCCTACACGATAACCACCGTGCTGCTCAACCTCTACAAGAGCGAGAACTGGCCGCTTTACCGGGACTCGCTGGCGGTCGGGGGGGTCGATGGGACGATTGACGATTTCTTCCAGAAGGAGCCATATAAAGGAAAGATACACGGCAAAACCGGCTATATCACCGGCGTCCGGGCTTTATCAGGCGTGTGTGAAACCGACCAGGGCGACTACATCTTTTCCATCCTCGCCAACAACACCAATGGCCAAACCCGTACGGTCATCAACCAGATCGCCAAAGCCATTATAGACGATGGGCAGTCGGACGATTAGGGCACTGTCGTGCGTTTCGATCTCCGGCGCATCAAGACAGGGCCGGAGGATATCAGGGCGTCGGGTTGTAGACATCATGCCGTCAGGATATTAGGTGAATATCCGCCAGGCATCATGCTCCCAGACAATATGAGCGGAAGATTGCACCAGCTCCCAGTTGGCCACGACTCCGTCAACCAATACTGGTGGTTTGTATGGAGTAGGGCGTAAGGTGAACGCTCTCACAGGGTCAGTGGAACCAATCAACCCCGCTCTATTTCAGTCTGGCGATGGCGATCTCGTAAGTGCGTACTTGCGGCACGCGGAATGTGACAGTGCCGGCTCGGGCCTGAAAGTCCAAATCGAGATCGTTGTCTCGCTCCGGACTTGCCAGCGTTATGGCTTCGACATCGCGTTTGGCGGGCACGCGCAATGTGATGAGAACGTCTTTGGCCGGATCGTCTGGCCTGTAGTTCACCAAGTGAACGAGCCGTCTGCCGGCTTGTTCCGTCAGTTCCGAGCATAGCCCGGGTTCGGCCTGGACCGACATGGAAAGCCTCCGGCCGCACGCTTGGCGAACTGCGTCGATCATATCGCCATTTTCGTCGATGCGTACAACGTGGTCGGCCGGCACATCATCCAGCGCCGGCTCGTCGCGGCGTCGCATCCACTCATCGCATGTCGCGGCAGGCCCGATGATGCAGAGCCTCCCGCCGGATTCGATGTATTGCTTGATTTGCGCGGCCTGCGAATCAGACATCGCGACGCATCCTGCCAGAACCAGCGCACGGTAACGCGCTAGGTCGGCAAGCTGGTGATCGTATATGATCTGGAAGGGGATTCGGTTCTGGATCATAGCTTGTTCGGTGCGATAGGTGAGCCGGGCAGGATCCGAGCCTCCGAAGACCTGCGATGGGAAGCTCCGCAGAATCGCCACGTCGGCCACGACCTTGGCCCCGCGAAACAGGTCGCGGCGTTCGTGGAAGAAGCGAATGAATGGGGTGAGACTCGCGGCGAGCGGTTCGGTCGAGCCGGGCTTGGCGACGATCTTGCCATACTCGAACCAGCAGAT
>CAYZAH010000254.1:4327-6102 GCA_964475805.1 uncultured Pirellulales bacterium
GTCCTTGCGGAGCGAGCGCGCGTACCGGCTCATGTCATAATAGGAATCGGCGAGCGAGCGGCAGCAGAACTCCAGCCACGCCCGGCCGAGCATGTTGTCCGGCGGACCGCTTACCGGAGGTTCAACGACGTTCAGATCATCGACGCTCATTTTCCTCAACTGCGCGGCGGTGAAGGTCTTGCGGAGGTACTCCCGGAATCGCTGGACGGAGCTTGCGTCGTAAGCCGGGCCGTAGCCGTAGTTGTCGAAGTGCAACAAGTCGGCTCGAATGTCCCGGACGGCAAAGCGAACGAGCTGTTTGTAGAACGCCTGCGCGTCCGGGTTGTTACGGTTCCAGCGGTAGCGATACGTCGCCGAGCCATACGTCAGCGGCCGGCCGGCCTTGTCGAGCAGGACCCAATCCTTAGCCTCTGGTGTCTCCTTGAAGAATGGTTCCCAAAGGAAAGCCCCGCTGAAGTTATACACACCCACGTGCAGGCCGGCGTCGTGGCACAAGGCGGCGAACTTGACCGCGTCGGCCATGCTCTCGCGTTCCGCCTCCAGGCCAGCCCCTTTATAACAGTGCATCATGACAAAATTCACGCCCAGGGCCTTCAGTTCCGCGATCATCTCAGGACTGTGTTCCCTCTCATAGGCGGCGCGTTGTTCGGGTGTTGGTGTGTAGCCCGCGCTGCCGTCGCGCCGAACGCGAAACAACAGCGGCTCCCAACTGCCCGCCATGACGATCCCGTCCCGTTGCAGCCAATCCGGGCGTTGCTCGACGGGTAACGTCAATGGCTCGGCACAGGCCAGACAGACAAAACAGAATACAAGCGCGAAGACCGTTCGGATTGACATAATGGCCCTTTCACGATCAGGCCGGTGTGGATTGTCCTTGTACGATTCGGCCATGATTCTCATGTCACCGTTGCATCTACGGAGTCCCGCTTCGTCTGACGCTTATACTCAGCGTTGTACTTTCTACGGATACCGTCATAATGACCGCACGATCCCGATCCCTCGGGGCAGCCTCCCAGCCGGATACACTTCGGGCCGGCTTTGGCGAAAACCGAGGGGCAGACATCCTTGACGAGCTTGAGCATCTGTTCGGCCGCGTTGCGGATTTCCCATTGGGCGCGTGCACAAAGCCGCTCTTCGAAGAAATGCAGAAGCTCCCGGGCGTTCATGGTCATAAGGATTTTGGTCTCACAGGCGTTGGGCAGAACGTAACGCGCGTCCTCGTTGCTTTTTTCTCCTTCCCGGCCAAGGGCGTCCCGGAGCCTGGCGTAGCGTTCGTTAATCAGGTCCATCGTCTGTTTGAAATAGGTCACGGCATCGACCTGCTCGCCTTCCACCTCCACCGTCTTGCCCTGAAGGCGAGGAGGGACGACATAGTCGAAACAGTCGTGATCGACGTACCGCTGGCTGCGTTGTGAGTAGCTTGCCAAGCGGTGCCTGACGAGTTGATGGGTCATGGCCCTGGACACGCCTTCGATATAAAACGTGAAAACGACGTGTTCGATCGGGCTTTCGTGGCCCATTCGCATGAGCTTCTGAACGAATTGGCCAGGGTCTTTTGAACTTGATCGAAAGACTTGGTCACTATCTTGGGCGTAGCAAAGTCTTCCCGCCGAAGCAATCAATTCTTCTGCTTCGTTAGATGCTCTAATCAATACAACCTTGGTATTCACCGCTCCCATGAGGCACATCCTTATGCAAGCAAGGGTCCTTTTCTTCTTAACATATCGTAGTAGGCATAGATCGTCAATGCAAATGATCGGGATTAGGGCTTGAAG
>CAYZAH010000255.1:0-6100 GCA_964475805.1 uncultured Pirellulales bacterium
TGGGAGTTGGTGGACAAAGCTCTGGCGGAGGCGGCCACGATGCAGTTCGGGCCGATGGACGGCACCGGGGCGTTCTACAGCTACATCCGTTGCAGCACTGAGAATATCGCCAAGGTGCTCGACACTGTGGACAACATTCTTGAGAGCCTGACGAAGGATGGGGTCACGCAAGAAGAGCTGAGAGCGGCCAAGAACAAGGTTCTAAGCGCGCTGGTTATCAAGAACGAATTGCCGATGGGCCGGCTCGTCGATCTGGGCTTCAACTGGATGTACCTGGGTCGATATCGCAAGATTGAAGAAGACGTCAGTGCGATCAAGAGCGTGACCGTGGATGACGTTCATAGGCTGATCGAGCAGCTTCAACTGGGCGATTTCACGCAGTTTTCTTTAGGGCCTCAACAGAACAATCAGTAGCCTGAGGAGGTAGACATGCGCAATCGGACGAGAAGAGAATTTCTAAAGACGGTCGGTATCGCGGTGGCTTCGATGAAGACCCTTTCGATAGGTGGCACCCTCAGCGCCGCGGGTACGGGGGACAGCCTCTCCCGAGGCAGACGCCCGAATGTCGTTCTCGTCATGACCGACGACCAGGGTTATGGCGATCTCGGCTGTCACGGTAACTCCGTCATCAAGACGCCCAACATAGACGAGCTGTATGCACAAAGCGTGCGACTGACGGATTTCCACGTTGCGCCGACCTGCTCGCCCACGCGAGCGGGTCTGATGACGGGACGTTGCTGCAATCGAACGGGCGTCTGGCATACAATCATGGGCCGATCGCTCTTGCGAAAAGACGAAGTGACAATGGGCAATGTCTTCTCGGCAAGCGGCTATCGTACCGGTATCTTCGGCAAGTGGCATCTGGGGGACAACTACCCGTTCCGGCCACAAGATCGAGGATTCGACGAAGTGCTCATCCACCTCGGTGGTGGCGTCGGCCAGGGGCCTGATTACTGGGGCAACGATTACTTCGACGACACGTACTTTCACAATGGCAAGCTGGAGAAGTTCAAAGGCTATTGCACCAATGTGTGGTTCGATGGTGCGATGAAGTTCATCGAAACCAACAAAGATCGTCCTTTCTTCTGCTACATACCTACGAATGCCGCGCACGCTCCTTACAACGTCGCCGACGAATACGCGAAGCCGTATCTGGACAAGGGCTTGCCGAAGAGCCTGGCGCGGTTCTATGGAATGCTTACCAATATCGATGACAACATGGCCAGGCTGATGCGCCGGTTGAAAGACTTGAGACTGGAGGACAACACAATCCTCATCTTCATGACCGATAATGGCACGTCGGGTAATGGCTATAACGCCGGAATGCGCGGCAGGAAAGGCTCGGAATACGATGGCGGCCACCGCGTCCCGTGTTTCGTCCGCTGGCCCGAGGGCAATCTCACAGGCGGAAGGGACGTCGCGAGGCTCACCGCCAATGTCGATCTGCTGCCAACCTTGATCGAGTTGTGCGGATTGAAGAAACCGGACGGTGTGGACTTCGACGGGGATAGCATCGCGCCGCTTCTGAGGGGGCGTGACAGCCGGTGGCCCGACCGGATACTGGTCACGGATTCGCAACGCGTCGAGCATCCCGAAAAGTGGCGCAAGAGCGCCGTGATGACGGACCAATGGCGGCTCATCAACGGCAAAGAGCTATATGATATGAAGGCCGATCCCGGTCAGAAGAATGATGTCGCCGCTTCGCACCCGCAGGCTGTGGAGAGGCTGCGAAAGGCTTACGAGGACTGGTGGGCGAGCGTTTCGCGACGCTTCGACGAATATTGTGAAATCATCATAGGCTCCGACAAGGAGAATCCGACCCGGCTGATGTCTCACGATTGGCACGGGCCGAAAGTGCCGTGGGATCAGGGCGCCATCCGTAACGGGATGGAGGCTAACGGTTTTTGGGCTGTCGAGATCGAACGCGACGGGACGTATCAGTTCGAGTTGCGCCGCTGGCCCGAGGAGGTGGACGCGCCGATCAACGCGGCCATACCGGGCGGCAAGGCGATTGTCGCGACGAACGACCGGCTCAACGTGGCCGACGTTGATCAGGTCACGCCGGTTTCTCCCGATGCGCGAGCCGTGACGTTCCGCGCGGAACTGAAGGCGGGAAAGGCGCGGCTTCAAACCTGGTTCTCTGACGGTGAAGGGACATCCCGAGGCGCCTACTATGTCTATGCGAAACGCCTGTAAACAAGGCTGGAGGATGAATATGAACCGACAAAGCAGAAGAGAGTTTCTCAAAATCACCGGCGTTGCCGCTGGTTCATTGGTGGTGCCGGACCTGAGCTTCGGCAAGGACAGACCTGCAAAGAAACCCAACATTCTTGTCATCATGTCAGACGAGCACAACGCAGGCGTGTTAGGTTGCTACGGGAACGATCTCGCGCGGACCCCGAACCTGGACGGCTTAGCGGGGCGAGGCGTTAGGTTCGAGAGTTGTTACTGTAACTCTCCGCTGTGTGTACCTTCGCGTCTGGCCTTCACGTCGGGCAAATATGCCTCTCGCGTTGGCGCCTGGAACAATAGCTGCTGGCTTCCAAGCGCCGATTATCCCTCGCTGCCGCGGATTATGAACGCCGCCGGTTATGAGTCGGTTCTGTGCGGCAAGATGCACTACGACCGAACTCGCCGTTATGGGTTCAGGGAAATCGGCGGCAATATGAACAACAACACCAAGACGGGCAAAGGCGGTCGAAGGAAGGCGGACGATCTAACGCCCAAGCCGGGGATGTCCGCTCGTTTCAGAGATTTTCGCACGGGAGACACGTCGAGCATTCTCAAGCATGACCTCGCCGTCACTGCCGGGACGACAGAGTTCCTGAAGAATCGCCGGGTCTCCGACAAGCCTTTTTTCATGATAGCCGGTTATTTGGCTCCACATTTTCCCTTGATTGTTCCACAGAAGTATTGGCAACAGTATGAAGGCAAGATTCCCATGCCCGTGATCCCGGAAGGGCACCTTGAGTCTCAGCCGAGGAACTATAAGCACCTTCGCATCGGCTTTAACGTCGAGAATGCTCCGGATGAAATCGTTCGCAAGGGGCGCGAGCTTTACTACGGTCTGACGCAGTGGGTGGATAACCAGGTCGGCAAGGTGCTCGGCGCCCTGGCCGGAAGCGAGGTGGCGGACAATACCGTCGTCATCTATACCACCGACCACGGCGAGAAGATGGGTGAGCACGGTCTGTGGTGGAAGAACTGTATGTATCAGCACGCCAGTCGTGTGCCGTTGATTGTCAGTTGGCCGGCGCGATGGAAAGGCCCGCAGAGGCGGACGCAGGCGTGCTCACTGGTGGACGTCGTGCAAACGATTGCCGCGCTGGGTGGCGCCGACGTCCCGACCGACTGGAACGGGGACTCCATGCTCGACTGGCTCGACGCGCCCGGGACCAACTGGAAGGACGTCGCCGTCTGCGAATACTATGCCCACAATATCGCCTCCGGCTATGCGATGATCCGTATGGGCAAGTACAAATACGTCTATCATACACCGGCTGACGCGGATCATCCCGCCGAGCGGGAACTGTACGATCTTCAGTCGGACCCTGGCGAATTCAAGAATCTTGCGGCTAAGGATGAGTACCGCGCGCGAGTCGAGGCGATGCACGAGGCTTTAGTTAAGGAGATCGGCGAAGACCCGGACGAAACGGAACGGCGCTGCCGTGCCGACTACGCCCGTGGATACGGTCGAACGAAGAGCAAGAAGAAAGACAGAACGGGATGACAGGATTGACGAGATAAATAATCTCGTTATCCCGTCAAGAGGAAAGGTTGATCGGTGATGGACAAGCCGACGGAGATACCCAAGTTCGATCTGGCCGAGCAGATTCTGGCCGAGCAGCGAAAACTTTCTTCCGTCAGAAGAAGAGGCCCAGGTGGCAGGGCAAAAGCTCCGGCGCCGCCGGCGGCCGAACCGTCCGTGCGTCCCATCGAACAATCATTGATGTGCGCCGAGCAAGAGCAGATCATCGCCGAGATCGTAGCGAGAGATATCGAAAATCTGCTCAAGGGCAGACGGGATACTTAGGACGGAACAAATAGCCATTGTACCGTATCTATCCCGGCCGCCAGGGGGAGGGGCCGTTACCTTTGCGTTGCAGGAATTTTGCGCCGACTTGCTTGTACCAGGCGTGGAGCTTATTTCGCATTTGCTCGACGCGCTCGGGATATTGTGAAGTCAAGTCCTCACGCTCGCCGATGTCACGTCCGAGGTCATACAACTGGACCCGGCCATCCTCGAAGCGCTCGATAAGCTTCCAGTCGCCCATGCGAATCGCTCCGCCTGGGAATCCGCCCTGGTTGCTGTAGTGCGGGTAATGCCAGTAGAGAGCCTCCCGGTCGAGCCTCGTTCCGCCTTTGAGCAACGGCACCAGTGACACGCCATCGAGATGTTGTTCGGGCTTCAAAGGCAAACCGGCCATATCCAGAATCGTCGGGTAGAAGTCGGTGCTGATAACGGGCACGTCGCATTGGGAGTCGGGTTGAGTCACGCCGGGCCAGCGGATCAGGAAGGGTTCCCGGATGCCGCCCTCGTATATCCAGCCTTTGCCTCCGCGCAGGGGCAGATTGGAGGTTGGCGAGCCTTCGCTGGTCGAGAGGCCGCCGTTGTCAGACATGAAGAGCACCGCCGTATGATCGGCGATGCCCAGCTCTTCGATTTTGTCCAGCACGCGCCCGACCTGCTCGTCCATCGCCTCGACCATCGCGCCGTACACCGCGTGACACTGGCGGATGCGCACC
Source organism: uncultured Pirellulales bacterium (assembly GCA_964475805.1). Lineage (GTDB taxonomy): Bacteria > Planctomycetota > Phycisphaerae > Sedimentisphaerales > Anaerobacaceae > JAFGTG01. The sequence continues at coordinate 4,747 of CAYZAH010000255.1, forward strand.
TTCCGCGGCTGCTTAACGGGCCAAACCTGCTCTTCCGGGGCGAACTCCCGCTCCTCGGCGTCCAGAATTCTCTGCCGCTTGGCCTTGTACTTGGCGATCAGGTCCTCGCGGCCCTGGAGCGGCGTATGAACCGAGTAGAAGGCCAGATAGACCAGGAAAGGATCGTCTTTGTACCGATCCAGCAGTTTCAGTGACTCGTCGGTCAGGACCTTGGGCAGATGTGAGCCTTTGGTGTACTCGCGGAGCCGGGGATTTTTGAACGGAGCGAAATACCCGCCCTGGGGCGAGCCGGCCGCCCAGCCGCCGACGTTCACGTCAAAGCCCTGATGTTCGGGCCAGTATTTCTCGTCGGAGCCGAGATGCCATTTGCCGATGAACGCGGTTCGGTAGCCGTGCTCTTTGAGTGCTTCGCCTAACGTGACTTCCTCTAACGGCATCCGGTCGTTCAGCGGGGCGTTCTCGAAACGTCCCGATCGTTTGCCGCTGAACCAGTTCGTCGCGCCGACGCGGGTCGGGTATTTGCCCGTCATGATGCTGTAGCGCGTCGGGCTGCAAACCGGGTTGGCGGCGTAGCCGTTCGTGAAGTTCATGCCGGAACGTGCCAGGCGGTCGATGTTCGGTGTCTCGTAGAAGCAGTGTGGATTGTTCGCGCCGATGTCCATCCAGCCGAAGTCGTCGATCAGGAGAAACACGAAATTGAGAGGCTTGCCGCCGGCCGGCGCCGCCTCAAGGAAACGATAGGGACACAAAGCCGCGGCGGCCAGACCCCCGAGCATCGTCTTTGTGAATTCACGTCGCGTGGAGTTCGTTCTCATGTTCAATCTCCCTGTTCGAGCTTCATCATGGCTGCGGCGTATCGCCTGCCTAACTCACGTGCGGATTCCGCTTTGAAGTGCGTCAGATCGCTTTTGGATGTCAGTCCACTGACATCGACGCAAGCGGTATTCTTCACCGCGAGCGGAATTGCCTCCAGTATTTCGTTGATCTTTTCCGCATTGGGATTTCGGGCCACGTAGAAATCGCCTATTTTGCCGACAACGAAAGGTAAATCGTCGTCCCCCAACTCTCGCCGGAAATTGGCGATCAGCTCTTCAAGTTTCGCCTGATAAACCTTTGTCAGTTCCGGCTTGCTGTCCGATTCGCCCTGATGCCAGATGATTCCCTTGATGACGCCGCTTTGCATGGCGATCTTCGCGCGTCGGATGGCATCGTCGTAAGGATGGCTCTTCGTCTGACTATGGTAGCCGCCCGGGGTCCAGGAGGCTATGGGCGAGCCGCCCGCCGCACAAGGTATCAGTCCGATCCTCACATGCTCGTTGTATTCAGCCATCGCCTTCCCGAACGCAAAGCCGGG
>CAYZAH010000256.1:0-6097 GCA_964475805.1 uncultured Pirellulales bacterium
ACGGGGGTCGGGCTGCTGGTAATCGGACCCATGTCGGTCGAATCGGTTTCGTCTCCATTGACGAAGCACTTCAGCGTGGAGCCATCGTAAGTGCAAGCGATATGGACCCACTCGCTTTGTTCGAGTGCTTCGCCGACGAAAGCCCAGGCCCGGGGCGACGTGTTGAACGTGAAGGCCATGTTGGGACTGGGAGCACCACCCCAGCCGTATCGAACCTGGAAGCTCCAGCTCGGACTCGCCCCGCTCAGCGCTTTGGCCATCGGTGCCGTTTCCGTGCCGTTACCTTCCGGGTCGTCGGCTTCCGGTCTGATCCAGAGGGCAATGGAGATCGGCCCGGTGATGTCCAGGCTGGGGTCATCGGCGACCTCGATGTAGTCGCCACCGCCGCCGGCGGCACCCAAACCGTGAAACTCAAGAGCCCCGCCGTTGATGCCGGGAATCCAGGTGGGTTCGTTGAAGATGGTCCCGTCGTTACCGTTGCCGCTTGAATCATAGACAATGGTGCCGGAGCCCTCGTCGAAGGTCCAGTGCCCGACTAGATCGGCGCGCGCCGTGCCCGCCCCGACCAGCAAAAGAATAAAAACACTCAGAAAAAGCTGTTTTCTCGACATGACATGCCTCCTTAAAAGATTAGTATAGCTCATGAGATTTATGGTTTCCCGGCTCACGTTTGGCTGGGAAGAATTCCTCGTGATTAGAAGACCTCCTTCTCTCCAAAGCCGACTCCGAACTCCTCGTAAGCGTGAGAAAGTGCGGAAAACGGATCGACCATCTCCCGCACCTTCACGTTTCTTTCTTATACCAAATCGGTTGCCCCGGTGTCAAGAAAAACTTAAGTGACTAAAATGCCTAAAGTTAAAAGTGCCTAAAGTTGTATCGGCGTTAACAGACCTTAACCCGCTTTAGGCACTTTAGCTCACTTTAGTTCGTCCTACGGTTGAATCAACCGGATATCGTCAATGTACATCGTTCCCGTGCCCTCAGACGACGCCACACCGGACTTATTGCCCATGCCGATGATAAGCTTGTCCACGTTGCTCAGATTGATCCCCTGATCGGCAAAGGCTTGCAATGGGATGATCCACTGCGCCCAGGCCCAGGTTGTCGCCGCATTTGCATCGCTCTGAGCAACTACTGCCGGACTGCCCGCGCTGTTGGAGATCGCGACGTACATCGGCTCGACCGCGTTGGCCGTGCCACCCCGGAACCAGAGCGACAATGCCCCGACACCCGCCGTCGTCCAGTCGCGCATCGTTGTCAACGTCAACGTTGCTTCAGAGTTCTGCACGCCGAGCGTGTTGTTGTAGAGCAGCGGCATGGATTGCGAGCCACCATGGACAATCGTCTGCTCGGCGTAAGGGGGCATCAGGTAGCCGACCTGAGCGCCGTTGTCGGCGATGCCGAAGCCGTCGATCCAGGATTGCCAGATCGCCTGGCCTGCCGCGTCATCGTCGGTATAGCTCTCGAAGTCATCCACCACCAAATAGTTGCCTACCGAGAAGCTCCAGATGGGGCCTTTGACCGTATTGCCGGCATAGACCTCATCCACGCGCCAATAGTACGTGGTGTCCGCATCGAGGAATCCGGGATCATAGCTTTCATCCCCAAGGGACTTAGGGCCTACATATTCGGGCGAGCCGGTATCGGCGTTGCGCACCGCCTGCTTGTCCGTCCCGAGATAGAGCTGGTGCGACGTGGCGTTAGTTGCCGCCGTCCAGCTCAGGGTCGTGGCCAACGCCATGTCGGCGGCGCCGTTGGCCGGCTGTGGATTGCCCACCGCGCCGGGCGTCGCAAAGGTCCATACGTCACCTTTGTACGTACCGATACCGTCAAACTCATCGACGCGCCAGTAGTAAACTCTTTCCTCTTCAAGCGCTCCTGGATTGTAGCTGGGTGTTCCACGTCCGACGCCGCCCGTCGTTGCACTGTCCACCTGGTCATAATCATCACCGACGTAAACCGTATGCAATTTCGCACCGTACCCCGCCGTCCAACCGAGAGTGACAGCCGTATCGGTAATGCCTGCACCGTCGGCCGGGACCGGATTGTAGGCCGTCTTCGGAGGTAACGAGAAGCTCCAGACCGGGCCTTTCCACGGGCTGTTCGGATCGGCGTCGTTCACCTCGTCGATTCGCCAATAGTACGTCGTACCCGGCACGAGACCTTCGGGGTAGGCGTATCCCGGGAAGCCGGCCACGTAAAACGCCAAGGCCTGGTTGCCTCGGAACACGTCGGAGTCCGGCGTCGCTTCATTCACGTTATCGAAATCCTCGCCGAGATACACGTTATGCGAGACCGCCGAATCGCCCGCCGACCACCTTAGCGTGACCCACGTATCCGGGTACAAAGTGCCGTCGGCCGGGTCGGGTCCGAACGCGTACGGCCACGATTCACCTTTCATCGCGGTTAGAACTTCGGTCTCGGACAGAGCATGGCTGTAGAGACGGATCTCGTCAAGCGGACCGTGGAAAACCCTTGCGCCGGTGTCGGCCACGCCGATCAAGACGGGGGAAGTGACATCCGAGCCGATTGAGAAAGCCTTGGGGCCTTCGTTGTCGACGCCGTTGAGAAAGACCCTGAGCATACTCCCATCAAACGTCCAGACCAGGTGAGTCCATTCGTTCTTTGGCATGACGTCGAAGGGGATCGACCCGGCGGCTTGATAGGAAACGCCGACGCGGTCTGTATAGGACGCGTTGGTGTGGGCGCCCCACAACTCGACCTGGAACATCATGGTGTCGGCGCCCCACGCGGTCGATTTGGTGAAGAAGTGCTGAAAGTCTCCGGTTCCGTCCCAGAACGCCCAAAGGGCCAGGCTGAACTGTCCCGTCCCGCCGGTCGGATCGAAGGTCCCGCAATCGATTCCCACGCAAGTGTCGGGATTGAAGACCACGGCGCCGCCGAAGCCTGTCGGGCCCGTCCCCCATTCGGGCGTTCCGAGCAGCGTACCGTCGTGACCATTGCCGGAACTGTCGTGGGCGGTGTCGCCGGAGCCTTCCTCGAACCGCCACCAGCCGATCATGTCCGCGCGGGCCGCACTCGCCGAAACCAGGCTCAGACAAAACACGGCAAGAATCAGATAAATGAGTCGTTTACACATAGCATGTCTCCTTTGAAAAAAAATGTACAATTCGGTACGGACAGTAGGGGCAGGCCCATGTGCCTGCCCTGGGCAACCACACGGGGTTGCCCCTACGGCCTATACAACCGGATATCATCGAAATACATCGTTCCCGTGCCGCCGGGCGCCGCTACGTCGCCCTTGGTGCCCAGGCCAATCGCAATTGTATTGACATTGCTCAGATTGATGCCCTTATCGGCAAACGCTTGCAGCGGGATAACCCACTGCTTCCACGTGCGAACCGTAGCCGCACTCGGATCGTCGTTGACGACGACCGCCGGCGCGCCGGCGCTGTTGGAGATCGCCACGTAGAGCGGATCGGCAGCGTTGCCCGCAGCGCCTCTGAACCACAGTGACAATTCCGCCACGCCCGCCTGCGTCCAGTCTCGCGGCGCTGTCAACGTCCTCGATGTCTCCGAGTTGGTAACGCCGGCTTCGTTGACGTACAGAAGCGGCATCGACTGAGAGCCGCTGTGAACGATTGTCTGCTCGGCATACGGGGGCATCAGGTAGCCGACCTGCGCGCCGTTGTCGGCAATGCCGAAGCCGTCGATCCACGTCTGCCAGATCGCCAAACCGTTCGGATCGTCGTCGGTGTAACTCTCGAAGTCATCTACAAGGAGGAACGCGCCGGTCGTGAAAATCCAGAGAGGCCCTTTCGCCGTGTTCCCCTGGTTATCGACTTCGTCCACTCGCCAATAGTATGTCGTGTCGGCGTCAAGTAATCCGGGATCATAATTCTCTGAGCCCAGCGCTATCGAGCCTTTGTATTCGGGCGAACCGGCATCGGCATTGCGCACCGTTTCCTTATCCGTACCGACATAGAGCTGGTGCGAAGCAGCAGAATCCGACGGCGTCCAGCTTAACATCGTATTCAATGATACATCCGTCGCGCCATACGCCGGCTGTGGATGGCCGACAGCGCCCTGCGTGGTAAAACTCCAGATGTCGCCCTTATGCGTCTCAGCAGCGTCGAACTCATCGACCCGCCAGTAGTACACTTTCTCCGATTCGAGTCCATTGGGGCTGTAGGTTGCGGTCCCTAAAGGTAATCCTCCCGCGGCGTTGTCCACATCGTCGAAATTATCACCGAAATACACCGTGTGCAATATAGCCCCGTACCCTGGTGTCCAGCTCAACGTCACGCTGCCCGGGTTCACGTCCTCGGCGCCATCGGCCGGATCGGGAGCATAAGCCGTCTTTGGAGGCAACGAGAAGCTCCAAACGGAACCCTTCCATGGACTGTCCGGATTGGCATCGTTGACTTCGTCGATTCGCCAATAGTACGTCGTTCCTGGAACGAAGCCGTCCGGATAGGCGTATCCGGGAAAGCCGGCTACGTAAAACGCCGAGGTCTGGTTGCCTCGAAAGACTTCTGAGTCCGTGGTAGCGTTACTGACGACGTCATAATCGTCGCCTAAATAAACATCGTGAGAAACAGCGGAATCTCCCGCATGCCATTCAAGAGTCACCCAGGCGTCATTAATTAAGGCGCCATCGGCGGGATTAGGACCCATCGCCAGTGGGAAGCTTGTTCCAGCCCCTTCCATAACAGCTATGATTTCAGCTTCCGTTAACGTTTGATTGTACAGCCGAAAATCGTCTATCCTTCCAATGTAGCCAATTGTGCGGTCGCTTGTGGCCCTGACGCCAATCGTAAATGCGTTCACGCCCGTCATGATTCGGGTCATGCCGGTGCCGCTATGGAAGAGTTCGCCGTTAATGAAGATCTTCACTTCGCCGGCATCGACGTCCTTTGTGAACGCAAAGTGGACCCATTGACCCTTTTGGTATTCAGAAGGCAAATCCTTGTTAATCCGGTCGTAGGCGCTGCCGTCATATCCGGTATCCCAATAGATCTGCCCATTACTCCACGGGATGTGTGCGGACGCTTGCCTCGCCGGATTTTCGTCGGCGCTGTAGGCGGCAAAGACAAAATTGTCGACGGGCATTGCATCATCACCAAAGGCCCAGAAAGCGACGGTCACATTCCTTTCGATAGTATCCCAGGGTGCGGGCGAGATCTCCACCCACGAGGAACCATCGAGAAGCACGGCATCGCCAAAATTTCCAATATCCCAGTCGGCATTACCTTCAAGCGTGCCGTCGTTGCCTGCCCCCGAAGAATCAGCGGCAATGGTGCCGGAGCCCTCGTCGAACTTCCACCAACCGACAAGTTCGGCTTCTGTTGCACTGGTCAGGACCAGGCTCAGCAAGAAAATGAAAGACATCAGATAAATCGGTCCTTTACGCATGACAGTTCTCCTTCAAACAAGATATATCGATTGCTATTCTGATCTATCCATCACGTTGGAAGATCTTATCTGTGGCTCTGGTTAGGGCCGATACAAACGGATATCGTCAATGTAGACCGTTCCCGTACCGCCCACTATGGCAATGCCGGACTGACTGCCCAGACCGATCGTGATTTGATCCACGTTGCTCAGATCGATTCCCTGGTCGGTAAAGACCTGTAACGGAACAGTCCACTTCGTCCAGGCCGACGACCGTGCGGCGTTTGTGTCCTCGTGAACGACTGTGGCGAAGACACCCCCCGTATTGGCGAGGCCCACATACAATGGCTGGACGTCGTTATCCGAACGACCTCGGAACCAAAGCGACAACTCCGTCACGCCGGCTTGCGTCCAGTCACGCAACGCGGCTAACGTTAAAGAAGCGTGCGAATCCTTTACGCCGCCCACGTTGAAATACAGCAGCGGCATGGACTGTTCGCCGCCATGAACGGTGGTTCGCTCCGCATACGGCGGCTGCACGTAGCCGACCTGCGCGCCGTTGTCGGCAACGCCAAAGCCGTCTCTCCAACTCTGCCAGATAGCCTCACCCGCCGCGTCGTCGTCGGTATACCCCTCGAAGTCGTCCACCAACAAAAAGCTACCCACCGTGAAACACCAAAGAGGTCCCGTTGACGTGCCGCCTTGACTATCGACTTCGTCCACGCGCCAGTAGTACGTCACG
>CAYZAH010000257.1:0-6092 GCA_964475805.1 uncultured Pirellulales bacterium
ACTGGGATGGAAAGGGACAGTCAGCTTTCTAAACGACAGAAACCAGACAGTCCCACGGCTCGTTTTGACGGCGCCGTTCCGTCAAAAGGTGCCTGTCCCACTGGGATGGAAAGGGACAGTCAGCTTTCTAAACGACAGAAACCAGACAGTCCCGCGGGAGGATTTGACTGCCAAAAATGACGATAATGAGAAGCGACGAGAGACGAGAAAATCCTTGACTTCCGGCGTACTCTCGCTTAATATCGAATAAGAGTATCGGGAATAACGGGGCAAGTGGCTTTTGGCGTTACTCTCTTGAAGGAGGCATATCATGTACAGAAGATGCATTCATTTCGCTTGTTTTGTCCTGGCTCTGTCTCTAATTGCAGGTACGGCGACTGCGGCGGACCCGTTCCGGCAGGACACGGGGCCCGACGGCATTGTGTCGATGGAGGCGGAGAACTTCGACGATAACGTTCCCAATCCTCCTCACGAGTGGATTTTCGTCACGGAACCGGCCGGCTTCTCCGGCGAAGGCGCGATGCAGAACACGCCTGCGGACCCGGGCGGAGGCGTCGGCATGGATACGGATTACGTGGAAAACAGCCCGCGGCTGGACTTTCAAGTGAATTTTGTCAAAGCCGGGACGCACTACATTTGGCTTCGCGGCTACGGTCAGGACGGCAATTCCGATTCTTGCCACGCCGGCCTGGACGGCGAGGCCCAACCCGGCGGTTACCGTTTCTGGAGTTTCTCGGCGGCTTACACCTGGCTGAACGTGACCGACGGTACTCCGGCCCGCCGGACGCTGGAGGTCCCCAGTACGGGTGTGCATACGGTCAACGTGTGGATGCGGGAGGATGGATGTATCATCGACAAGATCGTCCTGACGACCAATCCCGACTACACGCCGATCGGCGTCGGTCCGGAAGAGAGCTTTCGCGGCGCCCGCGTAAAGGCGTACGATCCCGGGCCGGCCGATGGTGCGATCTACCTGGATACGTGGGCCACTCTCTCCTGGATGCCCGGCGAGACGGCGGTTTCGCACGACGTCTACTTCGGCGAGAGTCTCGACGACGTGAACAACGCTACGAACGAGAGCGATATCTTCCAGGGCAATTCGCCCTCGCCCTATCAGGTGGTTGGTTTTCCCGGATTTGCTTATCCGGACGGTCTTGTCCCGGGCACGACCTATTATTGGCGGGTCGATGAGGTGGAAGCCGACGCGACCACGGTACACAAAGGCGACATCTGGAGCTTCAGTATTCCCGCTCGGAAAGCCCACAACCCGATCCCGACCGACGGAGCTAAGTACATGGCCACGGACACGACGCTGAGCTGGACGGGCGGTTTGAAGACCAAGCTGCACTATGTCTACTTCGGCACCGATCCCAACGCGGTCGGCAGCGCCACCGGCGCTCTGCCCCAGACGGCCACGACGTATGATCCCGGTCCGCTCGAAGAGGGCGTGACATACTACTGGCGGGTGGATGAGTTTGACGGCGCCGCCACGTACACGGGTGACGTTTGGAGTTTCTCAACCATATCCGCGATTCCCATCACCGACCCGACGCTTGTCGGCTGGTGGAAGTTCGAGGCCGGGAGCGGCAAGACCGCCGTCGACTTCTCGGGCCATAGCAATCACGGGACGCTGGTCGATGACGTCGAATGGGTCCCCGGCATGTTCAACCTTGCCTTGGAATTTCTGGGCGATGACAAGGGGCACGTGGAATTGCCCGCGGGCATGGTCACGACCTCGGAAGGTTCCATCCTCATGTGGGTCAACACCGATCAGATCGACGACACGGGGATGCTCTGGTATGGCACCGAGACCGGCGGCGACGGCTTCGGCGATGAGAACGAAATTCATCTGCACGTAGCTGTGCCTGGCGTGGTGGGCTTCTGGATCGAAGGGGGCGATAATGACGTCTCGTTGACCGGACCCCAGATCGCGGGGGCCGGCTGGACGCACGTGGCGGCTACGTGGGATCTGACGGACGGTTGCCGGCTCTACGCGAACGGCCAGGAAGTGGCCTCCGCCGCTCACAACAATACCGTGGCCGATCTGGCCGTCATACGCTTAGGCAGACCTGTCAGCACAGGCAATGGCAACCGGTACTACGATGGCCTCATGGACGACGTCAGGTTGTTCGACCACGCCATCACCGCCGATCAGGTCAACGCGATCATGAGCCAGGGCGAGGACCCGCTTCGCGCCGGTGGTCCGAACCCGCGTAACGGTGCGACCGTGAGCATCGACGAGGCGACTCCTCTGACCTGGTCGCCGGGCGAGAACGCGGCTGAGCACGATGTATATCTCGGTACGGATAGCGCCGCGGTGGCCGGTGCCGATGCTTCCGACACCACGGGCATCTATCGAGGCCGACAGGCCGCCGCGAGCTTCACGCCCGCAGACGTCGAGTGGGGCGGTGGCCCGTACTACTGGCGCATCGACGAGATCCAGGCAGATGGGACAATCACCACGGGCGGGGTCTGGAGTTTCTCAGTGTTGGACTACATCCTGGTTGAAGACTTCGAGGGCTATACCGACGACGATACAGCCGGCGAAGCGATCTGGCAGCATTGGATTGACGGCTTTGGCGTGGCGGATAACGGCTCGCAGGTCGGGTATCTATTGCCTCCGTACGCCGAGCGCACCATTGTCCACGGCGGCGCTCAGTCCATGCCGTTGCTTTACGACAACACGGCGGGCGTCAAGAACTCCGAGGCGACGTTGACGTTGACGGCGCCGCGCGACTGGACGCAACAGGACGTTACGGAATTGTCGCTGTGGTTCCACGGACTTCCGGCTTCCGTCGGCAGTTTTGTGGAAGGCCCGGCGGGCACGTACACGATGACCGCTTCCGGCACCGACATCTGGGGCACGGCGGATGAATTCCACTACGCCTTCAAGACGCTCACCGGCGCCGGCTCGATTGCCGTGAAAGTCGAAAGCGTCGAGCTGAGCAACGTCTGGTCGAAGGCCGGCGTGATGCTCCGTGAGACGCTCGATCCCGGCTCGAAATTTGCCGCCGTGTACATCACGCCCACCAACGCGAACGGTACGCCCACAGAGGGATGCCGATTCCAGGCGCGGACCGATACGGGCATCGACGCCACGAGCGACACATCAGTCGCGACCGCCGAACAGATGGCGATCACCGCTCCCTATTGGGTCAAGTTGGAGCGCGACGTCACGGGCAACTTCAGAGGCTACTACTCCAGCGACGGCACGAACTGGCGAACATTAGTGTGGAGGCCGAGCATGACGATGGGTTCGACGATCTACATCGGCCTGGCGCTGACCAGCCATGATGCGGCGCTGACGTGCACGGCTAAGCTCTCGAACGTTCAGACCACGGGCAATGTATCGGGCCAGTGGCAATCGCAAGACATTGGTTTGGTCAGCAACGCGGCTGAGCCACTGTATGTGGCTCTTTCCAACGCCGCCGGCTCGGCGGCGGTCGTGGCCCATGACGACCCCGCCGCTGCTACCGTTGACGACTGGAGCCAGTGGCGCATCCCATTGCAAAGGTTTGCCGATCAGGGCATCAACCTGAGAAACGTGGATAAGATCGCCATCGGTCTGGGCAGTAAATCCGGCGTGGCATCAGCCGGCGGATCGGGGACTTTGTATCTTGACGACCTGCGGCTGTACCGGTCGGCGAGCAATTAAGCTGGATGAAACTGAAGAGGGAAGATGCCGGACAATACGTGTTAGATGGTTAGGAGAAGCGCGATGCACGTGCCTCGTTCCCAAACTGTCTCAAGGTCGAGCCTGGTGGCTCGTCCACCCTGATGAAAACATGAACGTGAGTTTTGTTTCCGTCGAGAGTTCATGAACATACAAGAACTACTATTAGGAGAAACGAAGATGTCAGCCAAACAATGCCTTTTTGTGGGAATCTTCATCTTGCTCAGCTTAAGCGTCGTGATGGGGGCGCCGCCCGCGGTGCACCCAACCACCGGAGAGCCGCTGGTGATCGATTGTCTCAGGGGTACGCCCGACGCGATTGACGGCGACCTGAGCGACTGGAAACTCGGCGCACTGGTCCCGGCCGTTCTTGACAAGGAAGAACAGTTGTATACCGGGCAAGGGAGCTGGGATGGCCCTGACGATTGCAGCGGCGAGTTCTATTTCATGTGGGACGATACGTATATCTACATGGCCGTGATAGTCAAAGACGACACGCTGTCCATGAACAAAACCGACGGCGATATCTGGAATGCGGACTGCGTAGAGATGTTTTTCGCGACCACGGAGACCGCTACAGATCACGCTCAACACTATCAGTATGGTTTCAACGCCAACGACCAGACGTGGAACTGGTGCAACATGGACAGCGCCGGACAGAGCGCTATTGACTATCTCCAGTGCGCCTCCTCCATAACGGCTGATGGATACATCTGTGAAGCCGCTATCGAATATTCAAAAATGACCGCCCTGGACTTTACGTCGGGCAACACGATCGGACTCCATCCCTGTATCGACGATACCGATGCCGCCGACCGGGAAATCCAGATAACCTGGACGGGCCGCGAAGCTCATGACCAGAGTCTTGGATATGGGTATCTGGTCCTCTCCGATGCGGCCATCACGCCGGGGTACAGCAGCGGTCCGAACCCCGCCAACGGCGCCATGGTTATGGACACGTGGGTCAGCATGAGCTGGCGTGCCGGGATGTTCGCCGCCTCGCACGACGTATATTTGGGCGATAATTTCGTCGACGTCAATGAAGCGACGCGAGATTCGGAAGTGTACCGTGGCAACCAAGCCACGACGTTTTATGTCGCGGGCTTCCCGGGATATGCCTATCCTGATGGTCTTGTGCCCGGCACGACGTACTACTGGCGCATCGACGAGGTCAATGCACCGCCGGACGAAACCGTCTACAAGGGCACCGTCTGGAACTTCTCGCTTCCGCCCCAAACGGCCTACACTCCAGATCCTGCTGACGGCGCGCAGTTCGTAGGCCCTGGCAACGTGATGCTTACCTGGACCCCCGGATACGGCGCGAAACTGCACCACGTTTATCTCAGCGACAACCGGGCCGACGTGGAAGCCGCCGCGCCCGCGGCGTACAAAGGCGCCAGAGGGCTGGCGAATTTCTCGGCCGGTAACCTCGCATCGGAAAAGGTCTACTACTGGCGCGTCGATGAATTCGACGGCTTGGCTACACATCCAGGTGATATCTGGATGTTCACGACGCCGGGAGCCGTCGGCAATCCACAGCCGGAGTACAAGACCACAGACGCGGGGATGAACGCGATTCTAAGCTGGACCGCATCGGCTTCCGCCGCATCTCACCAGGTCTACTTCGGGACGGACATGCAGGCGGTGCTCGCCGCCGGCGCCGGCTCGCCTGAGTACAAAGGCTCCAAGGCTTTGGGCGCCGAGAGTTACGATCCCGGCTTGCTTGACGCGGAGACGACGTATTATTGGCGGGTGGACGAAGTCAATGGTCAGGGTAACGTGGCGACCGGGCCGGTCTGGATCTTCACGACGGGTGCTTACCTGCTCGTGGACGACTTCGAGAGCTACACCGACAACGACGCGGACGGCGAAGCGATCTGGCAAACGTGGGTTGACGGCTTCGGCATCGCCGACAACGGTGCACAAGTCGGTTATCTGATGCCTCCGTACGCTGAGCAGAAGGTCATTCACGGCGGTACTCAGTCCTTGCCGCTGCTCTTTGAGAACGTCAACGGTGTGAAGAATTCGGAAGCGTCTCTCACGTTGACCGCTCCTCGCGACTGGACGGCGGCAGGCGTGAGCCAACTGTCGCTCTGGTATCAGGGCAAATCCGCCAACGCCGCCGATCCGATGTACGTGGCTATCTCCAACAGCGCCGGCGCAGCCGCCATCGTTGCCAACAGCGATCCGTTGGCCGCACAGGCGCACGGGTGGAGGCAGTGGGTCATTCCGTTACAGGATTTCGCCGATCAGGGCATTAACCTGTCGAACGTGAATGAACTCGCGATTGGCGTAGGCAACAAGGCCGGCGCAGCAGCGTCCGGCGGCTCCGGGACGGTGTTCATTGACGACATCCGCCTGAGCCGTTAACGAGTGACTAAAGTGAGCTAAAGTGAACCAAAGTGCCTAAAGTGAACTA
>CAYZAH010000258.1:0-6087 GCA_964475805.1 uncultured Pirellulales bacterium
GATTCGTGTTGGAGTGCCAGAGACGTTATGCCAAGCTGCCAGGGCTGGCGACATTGAGCAGGTCCGATCGCTTATTTCAAGCGGGTTAGACGTCAATGTAAGGTGCCAAGGTTTGTGGACACCGCTTCACCATGCGGCCGTCATGGGTCGCAAAGATGTGGTAGAGTTGCTCATTACTAAAGGTGCAAAGATCGGCGCAAGAGACAAATGGGACAGAACGCCGCTACTCTTGGCAGCGGGGATCCAAGGAGGGGTGGCAGAGTTGCTTGTAGCCGAAGGTGCCGACGTCAATGCGACAGACGTAAGCGGCGATACACCACTCCTTGCTGCGCTGCGAAGCGAGAACGAAGGCCTCGCCGAGCTTCTTATTACTAAAGGTGCGGACGTCAATGTGCCAATTTGGCCCCCTCCAGGAGACTCACCTGCTGTAATTACCCAAACACCATTGCACTATGCTGCAAGGCTCGGATATAAGAAGGTAGCGGCACTACTCATAAGTAAAGGGGCGGATGTCAACGCAAAGACAAAGACTGCATATGCCGAGACTCCCATGGACATCGCGTTTGGTGCCGGCCACACAGATATCGTGGAACTTCTCCGAAGAAACGGTGGCGAATTCAATGTCAAGAGCAAAGCAGATGCGAAAGGCACGGGGTGAGAGTATCAGGAAGAAATCAATAGAAAGGTAAAAAACATTTTGAACCAAGACCTTTCTCGCTCTCGCTCCTGAGTGAGATTTTTGATCGTCCGTGTGAGGTAGGTTTCGTTGATACCAACGGGATTGAGGTGCAGCGTAGCCGATAGCGAAAACTCGATCGAGAAGCGCGACAGTGTCAGGATGGGCGCGGGTTTCGTCCTCATCAAGGAAGTATTGGGATGGTCACCCTCCAACATATTCCCCCAACAAGAATGAGCGACCGTCCTTATCCGAGCCAAGAAACGCGGCCAATATCTCGGCAAGACCATATAGTTGTTGGTTGCTGGCCGTTCGTATTCGGCTTTACGACTCCGAGAATCGTCGGATTTGAGCAACCCACGCCAACGGGACCACGGCCGGGCCGTTCAATCCCGCCGCAAATAATCTGTTCTTGAGATTCGCCACTCGACTTCTCCAAAAATCCACGTGCAAGGCCGTATCCTTCGGAAAGGTGCAGATTTGTGCGTTCCATGAAGCAGCAGTAGTCTCTCCGATATTCTCGCCCCAAACGTAACATTCCATTGTGATCATTTGCGACGCTGCCCATTGCCACCATCACCTCTACTACGAATCCGTCCCCTTCGCACGCTGACGAGAACCTGGCCCCCCAGAAGCAGGAGGCCTTGCACCTCACAGGGGTCACTCAAGCGAAATCACCAGTCCAGCCGACAAGAGGGACGCTTCGCTCCGGGCGCCGGCGACCCACGTGACGTGACCGACCATGGGCCTGGAGCGAGAAGGTCAAGGAGCAGATCGAGGCCGTGAAGAGCCAATTGCTGGAGGCCCACGGCAAGGAAAAGGCGGCGCTGATTTGGTCTCTGGGTGGGCGATAGCTGGTGGTTGTTGGGCCGGTGCTTGGCGGGAGCCTGGCGGTGGGGGCGATCTGTTAGGGGCGAGCAGGGGCTTTTGTAAGCGAAATGTACCCATTCTAATTCCTTTTTCTACGGATTATCCACCGGCGGTGGACATCCTTGTCAAGCAAGTTTCCCGGAAATTTATGGGATTTTCGGCACGCGATTTGCCGTATGAGGGCCGAGCCTGGCGCGACGCCCGAAATAGCTCTGTGGTTCGATTTAACCTATTCTTTGGTAAATATTTAGGTGTGAGCGTCGTTGGTGGGCGGCGGGAGGCTCGGAGCGGGCGACAAAGAGCAGTTATAGGACTGGGCGATTCCGGCACGCTTCCCGGGCGGCTCGTGAGGGGCATTCGGGGTTTTCAACAAGTTATCCACAATGGTGTGCAAGTCAAGAGAACCGGCCTTCGTAAGTATTTATAGTCACTCATCATAATATAAATAGAAGCGGGAGGGGTTATTTGGTATCTTCGTTCGTCAGGTTTTCGGGGCAGAAGACTGTACAGGGATTGACGTCGCATAGAGTAGAGGCAAGCCGACAATGGAGCGTATCAGGCTTAGGCAGAAATTAGCGGACAAATCGAATTTCGTTGTATGCGTGGAATTAACGGGCGGCCCGGCGTTCAGCTACGGCCCGATTGAGAAATTTCTCCAGGCGTATCAGGAAGCCGGTGCGGCGTCGATACCGAAGGGCTTCGACTTCGCCTGTGTCACATTGCCACAGAATCCGGGCGGGGTGGCGAACATACAGCCGGCCGACGTGATTAGCCGGATGAGCTCGAAAGGATTGCTGAATGGTCTGGACGTGCTGCCCCACGTGACGTGCAAGGACCACAACGCTTACGGCATCGTCAGCGTGCTGGCGGGACATCGCAACGCCGGCGTGGAGAGCGTCCTTTTGATGACCGGCGACAAGCCCGTCGGCGCCAAGGGCGTTTTCGAGCTGGATTCGGTCGGGCTGCTCCGCCGGGTCAGGAGCATGAACAACGAGGTGTACATCAAGGCCAAGCCCGGCGCCCTGGATCAGGTCCACCAGTTTTTCTGCGGTGCGGCCGTCTCGCCTTTCAAGTACAGCGTCGGCTCGTTGATGCAGCAATACTACAAGATGGAAAAGAAGATCGCCTCGGGCGCGGATTTTCTTATCACGCAGGTCGGCTGGGACTGGAAAAAATCGCGCGAGCTTTTCCAGTACATGGAGGAGAACGGCTTGGCTGTGCCCGTCATCGGCAACGTCTATCTTCTGAGCACGATCACGCCGGCGCCGAGGCTCATGCACGACATCAAGCTGCCCGGCTGCTTTGTCAGCGACGATTTTCTGGCGAAGATCTATTCCGAAAAGATTGCCGATCACGTCGAGCGGGCGGCCCAACAGGTCGCGATGTACAAGGCGATGGGCGCGGCCGGCGTTGATATTGGCGGCGTCCACGATTTCAAAATGTTCACAGGCATCCTGGAGCGGGCGGCGGAGATCGGTGGCGACTGGGAGCAATTCAAGGATAATCTCTGCTGGCCGGCCAAGGAAGCGTTCTACCTGTATGACGATGCCGGGCGGAGGGTCCAGCTTCCAACCGTTCAGAAGAAGTTTAAGCAGAAGTTTTTCAACTTCTCTCACCGTGCCTTTCTCGACCCCGACTACCGGGGCTTTCACGCCTTCAAGAAGACGATGGCGTTCCTGGGCACCGAGAAAGGCAAGGGAGCTTTTTACAGCTTGTTCAACGCCTCCGAGAAATCCTTTAAGTACCTGCTGTTCGAGTGCGAGGAGTGCGGCGATTGTTTCCTGCCCGAGGATTTCGGCCTGTGCACGATGGGCGGCTGCGAGAAGGGAATGAACAATGCCCCGTGCGGCGACGCCACTGTGGACGGCTATTGCGGCAACAACCTCGAGCGCATCTGCATCGGCGAGCGGATTTACAACGCCGCGTCGGCCCAAAAGGACGGCCTCGCACAACTCAGGGCGACGATCAACAAGCCCCGCAACCCCGATCTGCGACATACGGCTTCGATCTTGAATTATCTGTTCGGCAGAGACCACACGATGAAGAACCTTCTCATCAGCATCGGCGAATCGATTCACGCTTCAATCCCCAAGACGGGTCAGATCATGAAGGAACTGGCGGCGCTCGGGCCGGAGGCGTATTCACGACCCAGCGGCCCGCTGGACTACGTCCGGGCTCTGATCGAATCCCAGGCCGCCGACGGCGCCGACTACATCGCCATTAACCTGGACGCCTTCGGCGAGGACGATCCGCAGGTGGCGGTGGATATGATGGTCGAGTACGTCAAACTCACGCGCAAGTGGGGTGACGGCGTGCCGGTCTGCATCGACAGCAGCAATGACGATGTGCTCATCGCCGGGCTGAAGGAATGGTATAACACCAATCTGGCTGTCAAGCCGCCGCTATTGAACTCGGTGAAAGTCCACACGATGGACCGAATGCTCCCGCTCAAGAAGGATTACAGCTTCGCGTTCATCGGTTTGCTCGTCAGCGAGGCGGCGTCGACCGGCCCGGGTGGGTCGCATTCGATCGACGAGCTGTATTCCTTAGCGAAACAGATCTTCGAGAAGGCGGTCGGCGAGCACGGCTTCAAGCCCGAAGAGATCTTTTTCGATTCGACCGTGTTCCCATTGGCCATCGACATGCCGATGGAGCCGGACGTGCCGGGCTATACTTACCGGGCGTTCGAGACGATTAAGAAGATCAAGAGCGATCCGGCCATGAAGGGCGTGCATTGCTCGCTCGGCGTGAGTAACTCCGTCCGCGACCTGCCGGGCCGGCGAATCGGCGTGTGCCGGGCTTACGTCGCCAAGGCGGTCGAGTACGGCCTGGACGCGGGCATCATCAACGTCGCGCACCACTACGGCTCCGTCGAGCCGGACCCCGGACTGCTGGAGATGGTGGACGCCTACGCGAAGATGGACGGCTCGACCGAGCGGCTGGGCAAGGCGATGGAGCTGATGGGCAAGTTCTGCCGGGAAAACAGAAAGCCCGCCACATAGCGGCTACCAACCCTCCGGCGACCCCGCCGAAAAACCAAGGACCGCTATCTGATTGCTACAGGTGGTACGGATGGCGCTGGGGGCGGGACATTAGTCGCTGGGCCTGGCGGTCGCCGACGATGGTCCGGTTGGCTTGGTCCCACTGGAGCTTGCGGCCGAGCATGTAGGACAGGTTGCCCAGAACGCACAGGTTGGCCACGCCGACGGCGGCTTGGATGTTCATGATCGTCTTGGCGCCCGTCTTGATACCGTTGAACCAGTCTTCTTTATGGCCCGGGCTTTTGTAGACGTCCTTCGCGCCGGCGGGAGGCTCCCACACGCGGGCCTTCTTCTCGGCCCAGGTTCCGCCGTCGCCGCCCCAGTGGATGAACTCGCCTTTGTCACCGCGGTAAATCGCGCCGTAGCCGGGCCGGCTGATCTTGCCTCCCGGCTCATCGCCCGTCCGCTCCTCGGCGGGGGGCAACTGATCGTTCGGCATCTGTCGCCAGGTCAGAACCCAATCGGGATTCCTGAACGTGTAGGTCACGTCCATCAGCACGGCGCTGTCCCAGAGGCCCTTGGTGGGCGGGGTGCCCGTGGCTTCGATGGTAGCCGGGCCGGTGCCGTCGGCGCCCATCCACCACATCGCGCAGCTCATCACGTGGGCGCCGCGGTCGCGGATTTGCCCGCCGCCAGACTCGAGCAGCCAGCGGAACACGCCGTGACAATATCTCTTGTTGTACGGCCGCCAGTGGAGCGGACCGAGCCACATGTCCCAGTCTAACTCGGGCGGCGGATCGCTGTCAGGGACCGGGTTGCTATCTTCGGGACTGGGGTAGTGGAAGCAATCGACCCGGCGGATGCGGCCGATGTTGCCGTTGACGAGGTAGCGGTGTGCCAGGTACGCCTCCGGCTGCGAGCGGCCCTGCGAGCCGACCTGGACGGAGACCTTGTTCTTCTCGGCGGCGGCGACCATCGCCTGGCCTTCTTCG
This sequence comes from uncultured Pirellulales bacterium, assembly GCA_964475805.1. Taxonomy (GTDB): domain Bacteria; phylum Planctomycetota; class Phycisphaerae; order Sedimentisphaerales; family Anaerobacaceae; genus JAFGTG01. Next base: position 5,520 of record CAYZAH010000258.1, read on the forward strand.
ATCGTGCAGCAGGCGGGCTTTTCGACGTAGACGTGCTTGCCGCACTCGGCGGCGTGGACCATCTGGACGGCGTGCCAGTGGTCGGGCGTGGCGATCACGACCGCATCGACGTCTTTGCGCTGGAGGATGTAGCGGTAGTCGCGATAGGGCTGAACGCCGGGCCCGGCCGTCTTCAGTGCGGCGGCCAAGCGCTTCTCGTCGATGTCGCAGACCGCCGCGATATTGACCTCGCCCTTCTCGCGGCGCTGCACCATATCGCCGAGGTGATAACCGCCCATGCCGCCGACGCCGATGTGCGCGGTGGTGATTCGTTCGTTCGCTCCGGCTCGGCCCTGGGCCGCCAGGACGCCGGACGGGATCAGATAGGGCATGCTCGCCGCCGCTACGCCCGCGGCCGCCAGAAATTCACGTCTATTAAGTTGATGTGACGTCTTCATCGTTCTATCACCTTTCTGCTTCTGTTCACAGCGGCTGGAGATTCGTCTGTTTCGTCGGTACGAGTTTCTGGCAGGGATAGCCTTCCACTTCGGCGCCGAGTTTTCGCAGCGATTGTGTGAGGTTCGGCTTG
>CAYZAH010000259.1:0-6058 GCA_964475805.1 uncultured Pirellulales bacterium
GTCACAAGGATCGCCCGAACAAGCATCGAACGTGTTAGTCCACGCGGATGCCTTGTTGTTCGAGCCAGGTTTTTAGGTCGCTTAGCTCGCTGTTGAAGATTTCGTTGTCGTAGTCTTCTTCGAGCTTGTGGATGTTCTCGGCCAGCTCGGGCTGCTGCTGGATCACCTCGACCAGCTTCTTCTCGAATTCGTCGCTGACGGCGGTCAGGTCGTCGAGGTTCATATCGAGGTCCAGCATCCCGGCCAGGCGCCGCGTGACCCCCTCGATGCACTTGGGATTGTTGCCCTGCACGTAGGCGGGGATCGTCGCCACGAGGCTGACCATCTTGATGTCCCGGCCCTTGCAGTTGGCCGTCAGGTACGTGACGATGCTGGCCGGACCTTCGTAGTCGGAGAAATTTACGCCGTAATGCTTGAATGTCTTCTTCATCTCGGCGTGAGAGACGGAGCAAAACAGTTTCGGCTCGCGCGTATGAGGCACCAGCCCGGCCACGCTGCCGATGAAGTATATCATCTTGACGCCGAATTCCTCGCACAGCGAGTAGATGCATTCGGCGTATTCCTCCCAGCGCAGACTGGGTTCTTTGCCTATGAACAGGATCAGGTTGCTTTCCTCGCTGACGTAGAATGTGCTCGACGGGATTTCACACGACCTGACGATGCCGTTCTTGATTCGTGTGTGCGGGCGGAACAGCGACGTGACTTCCATCGTGCCGGGGAAGCTGTAGATATAGAATCCGTCCGACTCGATCTCGGCGAACCGCTCGGCCTCGAGCTTGTCGATAAAGACTTGAACGGTTCCCGTTGAGACCTCACCGCCGTCCATCCAGCCGGAGAAACCTAACAGCAGCCGGGGTGTGCTTAACTTCGGGGTTTTGTAGATACTCAATTGTTCACAAGCCATAGGTATTCCTTGGTCGATAGTACGAATGTGCCTTTTATCACTTATCGGCATCGTGATCCAGACAAATCCTGCAATTCTACGTGAAAATGCGGTCTTTGTTTGGGTCATAAGAAATGCTTTGTGGGGATCCGTGAAAACGGGTAAAATAGAACATTGCGAGTTCGTCGCCCGGTCTGCCGGCGCGAAATCGGCGTACGGGCGGGACGGCTTGATATATGAAAAAGAAGGAGTATGCAATGGTACAGGGCATAGACCGTCGAGATTTCATTAAGAGGTCGCTGATTACGCCTGCGGCGGGGGCGCTGGCCGTCCATGCGAGCCAGGAAAAAGCGTCGGCGGGGGATGCGAAGCCGCAACCCGGCTCCAAGGCCACTCTGCCGATGGGCAAGATCAAGAATCTTCACGTCAGCCGGCTTTTGTTGGGCGGGAATCTGCTGACACATTTTACGCACAGCCGGGACTTGAAGTACGTCTACAATCTCACTGCCCATTACAATACCGAGGACAAGATTTGCGAGACGATGGCCGTCGCGGAGGCGCATGGTGTTAATACACTCGTGATCCACACGGCCCCCGGCGTCGTGAGTTTGCTCAAGCGGTACCGGTATCAGCAGGGCGGCAAGATACAGTGGATCATCTGCCCGACGGCCCAGGTGGACAGCGACCCCGAAGGGTACAAGACGCAGGTCAAGGAACTTGTCGATGAGGGTGTGGATGCGATTTATCTCTGGGGCGTCAGCTCCGACCGATTCGTCGCCGAGAACAAGGTGGATATGATTGCCAAGGCCGTGGATATCGCCAAGGATCAGGGCGTGCCCTCCGGCGTCGGCGCCCATGATCTGCAAGTGGTCAAGGAGTGCGAGCGGAACAAGATCGACGCGGACTTTTATATCAAGACGTTCCATCATCACAACTATCCGACCGGGCCGAAGCCCGATGAGATCAAAGGGCCGCACTCCGAGATACCGGGTTATTGGTGCAAGGACCCGCAGGAAACGATCGAAGTGATGAAGGCGGTCGAGAAGCCGTGGATCGCGTTCAAGGTGATGGCGGCCGGAGCGATACCGCCGAAGAACGCCTTTCGGTACGTGTTCGAGAACGGGGCAGATTTTGTGCTGGCCGGCATGTTCGATTTCGAGATCGCCGAGGACGTGCTCGTGGCCGATACGGCTTTGAAGCAAGTCAAGAGGAGCCGTCCATGGAGAGCGTAGATTGCGACAGCGGCCCGTCGGTGACGGCAGACCGCCGCTTTGCGGCTGAAAGACATTGCGTGGAAGGAACCGGCAGTGAGCAAAGTCAACTCTGACGCGGAAATACTGGAGTTTGCCGTCTCCAAGGAGATAGAGGCATACCATCTGTATCTGGCTCTAGCTCGCCACGTCGCCAGTTTGAAAATGCGGGAAGTTTTGGAAAGTCTGGCCGTCGAGGAGCTGGGCCACAAGCAGCGGTTGGAGCTGGAGATGATGAAATCGGGCAGGACGGTGACGTCGTCCCAAAGGCCGGCGCGCCCGGACAGCGACTATATCCTGTCCGATAGCGATGGGCCGCTGCAGATGGACCTCAAAGACATTCTTCTGCTGGGGATGCAGAAAGAGGAAGCCTCTTTCAGGACGTATGTTAGCTTGATCGCGAACACCCACGAGGAGGAAACGCAGGAGTTGCTGTTGGCCTTGGCCGAAGAAGAGATCAGGCACAAGCTCCGCTTCGAAGCTGAATACAATGAGCTGCTCGGGCAGTCCGCAGACTCTTAACGACGGGTCGGGCTTCGCCAGAGTAGCTTATTGGCCGAGCACCGCATTGAGAGAGATGTTCTTCCATGCCTTATCAGAATCGCCGGCGTAAACGTCCACGTCGATACCCGCGTCTGAGGCACGAAGGATAGCATATCCCGGAAAATCCGCGAACTCGAAGTGAGTGACATTCGGTTTTTCGTCTTCAAGAATCTTTCGCCGTTGCGGGGCCGTAGCGGGGTCGAATTCGGGTTCGAGGTCCACGAGGGCGGCGCCATAATTCTCGACGCCTTCACGCCTGTCTTTCACGGTCACGTTCGACGAGCTAACGACGCTGTTCATACTGAACTGCACGAAAGAGCCGGCTGGTGTCTTCCGGGCGAGAAGGCTGTATTTGTGCAGGTGGCCGGTCAGCAGCACGACGTGGTTGAGGCCGAGGATGTTCAGAAATCTCTCGCGGGCGTCGCGATCCTTCTCTCGCCAGAAGAGATGCCACGTGGACCTTGCGTTGTAGGGAACGGCCGGAGGGTGCGTGACGACGAACGCATAGCGATGTCGGTTCTCGCGGAGTGTCTTCTCAAGCCAATCGAGGTCGTGGTTGTGATACGCGTCGAAGAACACGAACAAGTCAGGTCCCTTCATGAAGCAGAAGGATGCCGAGCGTATTTGCTTTCCGCATTCATCGGACAGCCAGGGCAGCATGACAGTGTCGTATGCTTCTCTCGCTCCGGGGCCGGTGATGTCGTGATTGCCCTTGGCGGCGATGAACGGGGTCCGCGGGACATATTGCCGAATGAATGCTCTGACGTCTCGGAATTGGGTTTCCTGGAGCGCCTGGCTGCCGCATAGACCCTCCGTGAGGTCTCCACCCTGGACAATCATCGCTATCTGACCGCTGCTGGACTCTATCGAAGCCTGGATTCGCTTCAAGAGACCCGGAGTATGTTCTTTCGTAATCCGGACGTAGTCTTCTATCTGACGGATGTCGTTTGGCTTGTTGGCTCGGACCCAGTCGAGGTCGTGATGAGATTTTCTGTCGAAATGCATGTCACCAAGGTAGACGAACGAATACGTTCTACCTGGTTCACTGCTCTGTGTCCGAGCCGCCCCGAAGGCCAGCGTGACGATTTGCAGACAGAGCGCCGCCGTCCCGATCAGAGTTCTTCTGCTTATCAATGACATTCTAACACCCCAAAAAGGTCATCTTACAGCCCCACGAGGAACCAATCGTTCGCCAGGGAATTGTCCTGCAGCCAGTTCTCTTCGAGCAGGGCCAGATCCGCGTCATCGACGCGGCAGTCTCCGTTGAGGTCTCCTGCGATGGGCACGTAGCCCGGCAGCGCCTGGGCCGCCTGGCAACCGTCGTTATACACGTTGATCGTGACCGTGTCCGAGCCGGTGTATTCGCCATCGGAGGCCGCCAACTGCAGCACGTACTGACCCACGGCGGACAGGGTAATACCTGTATCCTCGGCATTCGGGCTGTCGATGACGACGGTCCCCTCGTTCGGCTCACTGACGACAGTCCACTGCACGGTGTAAGCGTCTTCGTCGGTGACGGTCGCGTCGAGATTCCCCGCCCTGGAACCGCCTTCCAGCCAGGTCACGATATCCGCGCCGGCATTGACCCTCGGCGCGATATTGTCGGCGACGAAACTGAAGATCGGCCCGAGGACCGGGTCCGCCGCGCTGCCGACGTACGCGTCCACCGCCCAGTAGTACCGTGTTTTCGGCTTAGCTTGCACAATGACGGAACTCACGGCCTGTCTGTTGACGACCTGAATAGCGGCCGGGTCGGTGAACTCTTCGAGCAGCTTCAAGTCGTCCGTGAAGTAGACGTTGACCGGCACCGGTTGGCCCGGCGCGCACGGATCGGGCACAGTCCAGCTCAGCTCAACCGGCCCGGCTGCCACGACACTGTCGTCGGTCGGGATGGGCTTGAGCGGGTGAACGCCCCTGACGATGATCCTGCCCGGCGTATCGTCGGGATTCACGACAACTTCGCCGACCCCGCCGTACGCCTTGAGAATCCCGTCGCTGATAGCGTTGTCGAGGTTCTGGTGATTCTCAGCCGTATCCCTGAATGTCATGGCCCCGCCCCGGAAATCCACGCTGGCTTCGGACGTATACACGTCCAGGCTGCTCGCGTCCGTGCCGTCCAGCAGGTTCAGCTTGCCGCCTTCCATCGCAACGAAACCTTTGCCTCCCGGCTGGCGACCCACGCCCAGCAATTGAGTGTGCACGTTCACCGTTCCGCCTTCGTATACGGTCAGATACCCTTCACCCCTGTAGCCCACGTACAGACGCACAAGGCAATCCAGCACGCCGCCGTCATACACCTCGATCCGCCCGGCGTTGTCGCCCGTATCAGCTTCCTGGTAGCCGAGTATGAACCAATCGTGGACGGTCAGTGTTCCGCCATCAACGATTTGCAGCGGTCCTCCCGCCAGGTCGATCTGCCAGGCGGCGGCGTCCGGGTAATCCACGACGCACGCGCCCGGGCCCGTGAAGAAGGCCTTCACGCTGGCTGAGGGCATTAACTGACCCGCCCAGTTCGTGGGGTCGCTCCACTTGCCGCCGTTCGGGCCCGTCCACGTCGTCGAGCCTTGGGCCCAAAGCGGGCCGGCCAAACACAAGATCGTCCCCATACACAATACGATTCGAGTTTTCATACTACATCCTCCTGCAATCAGATTAGAACAACGTCTACGATGCCCCAGCTACACACCAAACCACCGTTTGTAGACTGTGCCATTATACCATTCGGTGACAATTGGACAAGGCGTGAGGTCGGGTCGGCCGCTCGCGGGCGCGCACGCTCTTCGCCGGGCGATTCTCGTTGCTGATTACTTGCTCTCAAGGCATTTCGTTGTGAGAATCGGGCTGAACGGTGGGCGACTTGTTTGTAGTGACGCCGTAAGGCGTTCTTGAGAGATGCCCTTACGGGCACACTACGAACGACCAAGCCTCGCCGCTTGAGTCACTACGTTGCTCCAACCTCAGAACGATGGCCGGATCAGTCGACCTTGAACCAGTCTTCGGTCAGCGTGTTATCCTTCAGCCAGTTTTCCTCCAACAGGGCCAAATCCGCGTCGTCGACCCGGCAGTCGTTGTTGAGATCTCCGACCAGGGGGGCATAGCCCGGCACCGCCTGCGCCGCTGTGCAACTGTCACCGTACACGCTAATCGTCATCGTGTCCGATGCGGAGTACTCGCCATCAAAGGCCGTTAGCTGCAGGACGTACTCGCCCGCGGCTGTCAGCGTGATACTCGTATCCTCGGCGCCGGCGTTCTCGATAACGGCGGCTCCCGCTTCAGGTTCGCTGATCACCGTCCACGTCACGGTATACGCCTCTTCATCGACGACCGTCCCAGCGAGGTCGCCCGTCCGCAAGCCATCTTGCAGCCAGGTCACGATGTTCGA
>CAYZAH010000260.1:0-6048 GCA_964475805.1 uncultured Pirellulales bacterium
AGCCGTCGATCCAGTGTTGCCAGATCGCCTCGCCGTTCGCGTCGTCGTCGGTATAGCTCTCGAAATCATCGACGAGCAGAAAATCAGCGACCGTGAAGGTCCACGTCTTTCCCTTGCTGATCGTTCCGTCGCTATCGATCTCATCGACACGCCAGTAGTAAGGCCCGCCGCCCCATGCGACGCCCTCAGGCGGCGTATAGCTTGTCGCGCTCTGGCGGCCGCGATAGGTCCCTGACGTGTCGGACGTCTTGCTATTATCCACGGCGCCTTTGTCCACGCTGAAGTACACGTCATGCTCGGAAGCTTTTTCACCCGCCGACCAGCTCAAAGGCAGCGCCGCGTTGATGTCCGGCGTCGACCTGTGGGCCGGGCTCGGATTCCAGGCCACCGTCAGATCGCCTCGCATCGCTGTTTTGATCTCATCTTGAGTCAACGCCCTATTATAGATGCGAGGATCGTCTATCATCCCGAGAAAGCTGCGCGTGTCGCCCTCTTGCGTCCTGCCGATCACGACGTTTTCCGCATCCGCCGTTCCGGGCAATACAATCCCGCTTCCGCCTTCGCCGGCTTCCTCACCGTTGATGAAGTAACGGTGGTGTCCGTCGACGACCATCGCCGCTACGTGCACCCATTCGTTAAGCGGCACCTGCTCCGAACTGGAAGAGCCGACGTAAGCGCCGGCGGTGGTGCTGGTCGTGCTGAAATGAAGCGTGCCGGCGGCTTGGACGTAAAGACTGTACGAGCGGCTCGTGTTGCCTTTGGCGATGACGCCCTCGTAGTCCTGCCCGGGAGGGCCGCCGTACCTCGACGTGTTGATCCACGCCATCACCGTCACTTCGTTGTCGACGGTCAGCGTGTCGTCGTGGGGCACCTCCACGTAGTCGTCTACGCCGTCGAGTTGGAGCGTATCGCCATCGTAGCCCGCCGTCCACTGCGGGCCGTTTCGGAGCGTACCGAGGTTGCCGTGGCCGGACGAATCGAGAACCATATCGCCGGAGCCCTCATCGAACTTCCACCAACCGACAAGATTAGGATCACTGATTGGAGTATCAGGTAGGGTAGTGAAGCTCCAAACGTGCCCTTTGTACGAGGCGGCGCCGTCGAACTCATCCACGCGCCAGTAGTAGGTCGTATCCGGTTCGAGCGGACCGGGATTGTAAGTAGGCGATGGAACAGGCATCCCCGCCACCGCGCTGTTCACGTCGTCGAAAGTGTCGCCGAAGTACACCGTGTGCAGCTTTGCGGCCAGGCCCCTCGTCCAGCTCAGCGTCATGGCCGTGTCCACGTACCGTGTGCCGTCCGGCGGGTTCGGGGCGTAGGCCTCTCTCGATGGAATGAAGAAGCTCCAGACCGGGCCTTTCCAGGGGCTCTCAGGTTCTGCTTCGTTGACCTCGTCGATTCGCCAATAATACGTCGTACCAGGCACGAGACCATCGGGATAGGCAAAGCCCGGAAAACCGGCCACGTAATAGTTGGATGCCTGATTGCCCCTAAACGTCTCGGCGGCGCCGTCGTTCACGTCGTCGAAGTTGTCACCCAGGTACACGTCGTGCGAGACGGCATAGTCTCCCGCCGACCAAGTGAGCGTAATCCACGTATTTTCGAAGATAGTCCCATCGGGCGGGTTGGGTCCGGAAGCCGCAGGCAGACCCGCGCCGGACATAGCGATCTGAACTTCCTCCTGGGTCAGCGCGCGGCGAAAGAGGCGAACGTCATCGATCATACCGAGAAACTGTCGGTTGTTATCCCTTGCGTTGCCGATGCGGACGGTTGCGGTGTCCGCCGCGCCGGGCAAGGTGATTCCTGATCCGCTCAAGCCGGCAGCTTCTCCATTGATATAGAACCCGATTTGCCCGCCTATGACCATCGCACATACATGCACCCATTCGTTGAGCGGTATCTGCGCGGTACTCAGAGGACCGTAGCCGCCCGCGCTGAAGTGAAGCGCGCCGCTGACCTGAGTGTAGAAGCTGTAGGATCGCGAGGGCGACTCGCCCTTAGCCATAATCCCCTGCCAATCGTCACCGGTCGGGCCGATGTATCTTTCAGCGTTGATCCACGCCATCACGGTCACTTCGTTATCCACTGTTAGGCTCGCGTCGTCGGGCACCTCGATCCAGTCATCCACGCCGTTGAATTGTAAGGCTCCTCCGTACACCCCGGCTATCCATTTCGGATTGCCTTGCAAGGCCCCGTCGTTGCCGTAATCGCTGGAGTCCTTCACCGTCGTGCCGGAGCCGTCGTCAAACCTCCACCAACCGACAAGGTCCGGGTCCGCCGCTCCGGCTGTGCCCGCGAGAACAAAGCCGATAACCACGAGGCAAGAAATGAAATGAGTCAATCTTGAATACACCGTAGCCTCCTTCGCGTGAAGTTGATGAATAACACATCCAACGTATCGTTCAACATATTGAAAGTGACTAAAGTGACTAAAGTCGAAAGTGCCTAAAGTGGCCAGGGACGCTGACACACTTTAGCTCACTTTGGTCACTTTAGTGCACTTTAGTCACTTGAAACCTGGTTTCTTACCGGGCCAAGGCACTTCCTTCCTGGTAAAGACGGATGTCGTCGATGTACACCGTGCCTGTCCCGCCGGACGCCGCCAGACCCGAGTTGCTGCCCAGGCCGATGGCGATTTTGTCCACGTTCGTTAGATTAATACCTTTATCGGCAAAGGTTTGCAGTGGGATAACCCATTGTGTCCACGAACTCGTCTTCGCAGCGCCCGGATCGTCATAGGCCGCGACCGCCGGCGCGCCGGTGCTGTTCGAGATCGCCACGTATAACGGCTCGGCGGCGTTGCCCGGAGCGCCCCGGAACCAGAGCGACAGTTCCCCGACGCCCTCAGCCGTCCAGTCCCTCGGGGAGGTCAACATCAGCGACGCCTCCGAATTCGTGACCGGAGCGGTGTTATCGTAAAGCAAAGGCATCGACTGGTTGCCGCTGTGGACAATCGTCTGCTCAGCGTACGGAGGCATCAGATAGCCGACCTGCGCGCCGTTCGTAGGAATGCCGAATCCGTCGATCCAGGTTTGCCAAATGGCCTGACCGGCTGCGTCGTCGTCGGTGTAGCTCTCGAAATCCTCTACAAGAAGGAAGCCGCCCGTCACAAAGTTCCAGACGGGGCCTTTCGCCACGTTGCCTTGGCCGTTCACCTCGTCCACACGCCAATAGAACATGGCGTTCCATTCGAGCCTTCCCGGATCGTAGCTCTCGGCGCCGAGGTTCCGAGTACCTTTATACTCCGGAGAGCTGGTGTCTGCGTTGCGAACGGCGTCTTCGTCCGTGCCGAAGTATACACGGTGCGAAGCTGCGTTATCGGCCGCTGTCCAGGTCAGGATCGGCGTGAACGTCACATCCACCGCGCCGTAGGCCGGGTACGGATTGCCCACGGCCCCGGGCGTCGAGAAGAACCAGACGTCTCCCTTATGCGTCGCGATCGCGTCAAATTCATCGACGCGCCAGTAATAGACCTTTCCGTCCTCAAGTCCGCTCGGCCTGTAGCTCGTCACGCCCAGAGGCATCCCTCCGGCGGCGTTGTTCACGACGTCGTAGTCGTCACCGAGGTAAACCGTGTGCAATTTCGCACCGAATCCCGGCGTCCAGGTGAGCGCCGCGTCCAACGCGACGTCTTCCGCGCCGTCGGCCGGGTCGGGGTTGTAAGCGGTTTTGGCCGGAACAGTGAAGCTCCACACGTCGCCTTTGGTTGTATCGCCCGGATTGACTTCGTCAATTCGCCAGTAGTACGTCGTGCCTGGAACGAGTCCGTCAGGATATGGATATCCGGCAAAGCCCACCAGGTAATTCGTATCGACCTGATTGGCGCGGAACGTATCTCCCGCGCCGGCTTCGACGTCATCGTAGCTTTCGCCGAAATACACGTCATGCGAGACCGCAAACGCGCCCGGCGACCAATTCAAAGTCGCCCAGGTACTCGAAAGGTACGAGCCGTCGGCGGGGCTGATGCAGCTCGCTTTCGTAATCACGTATTCCGCCAGACGCATCACGTCACCGGGATCCTGCTCGCCCGACGTGTCGTGCACCCGAACAAAGCCACGGTACTTGTCACCCTCCACAAAATGTTTGACCCATCCGGCGGCGCTTCCGCTGCTCACCGTCGCCAGGACAGTCATGTTACTCGTGATAGTCGGAGACGTTGGCCTCTGGGACGTCCACGTTTGAGTCAATCCCCATGCAATGCCTTCGTCGGTGAAGACCACCGTCTCGTTGTTATCGTTCGGACCGCTGGACGCATTGAAGCCTAACACGCTGGACGCTCCGGCGCTTCCCCACGTGTCCATACTGCCATCCGCATGGCCCTGATAGTAAATAGGCCAATCCGAAGACCATACCACCTTGCCGCCCGCGTCGAGGTATCGTCGGAACGTGCAGTTCGCGTTCATCGACTCCGCCACCGTATCGGGTACGACGTCTTTGGCCATTACGACGACACTCAGCGCCCGGTCGGCGATGTGGCCGTCCATCCACGTTTTGAGCTGCGCGGCGTTAAGCACGGTATAGCCCGCGGCTTCCAGGGCGTCTCGCGTGGCGTCACCGCCCCCGCCCCAGGCCGATGGATAGGCCGCGTCCCAGTAAACGGCGCGGTCCCAGGCTGCCTGCTGCGCGTAGGCGTTGGGCATCGCCAGCACTAACGTCACAAAAACCAGACCAATCACTTTCTTACACATCGGATTCCTCCTTTCATCGGGCCTTCCTTTAAGGAATAGCCGGATCGAAAAAACACGACCCAAATATTGATGGTGATTATGCCTTCACGATTGTACCTTGATCGGTTCGAAGTCTGTCTTTGCGATGTGACGTCACCTCCTTTCTCCAAGCGTCGTCAGCCCGGATTCCTCGAATCCGGCGGTCGCCGTTGCGCCGTACTGTGTCTTCGGGACTGTCTATCCGCCGAAGGCGGGCTGACTGTCCCTTTCCAGGGGGACAGGCACCTTTTGGCGGAACGACGCCGTCAAAACGAGCCAGTCCCTCAGCCACGTGAGAACTCCTGCCTGTTGGGGCGCCGACATTTCTTGTATGCCGGCTGATACGGCACAAACTCTACCATTTTCCTGTATAGCAGATTACCCAGCCCCGGTCAAGCAAATTTCGGACCATATCACGCACAAATATGCCCGGAATCGCGTTGGAAACGCTGAGTTGTCCTGTCATCCCGCCGAGATTGAGCGCAGCGGAAGAGTGAATCAGGACCGGCGGGTGGTCAGGAGTGAGGATGGGGCGATGTAGTGAGTCGGGTGGTCTTGGGACTGTCTGTCCGCCGAAGGCGGGCTGACTGTCCCTTTTCAGGGGGACAGGCACCTTTTGGCGGAATCCCGATGCATCGGGATCAAAACGAGCCAGTCCCTCAGCCACGTGAGAACTCCTACCTTTTGGAGCGCCGACATTCCTCGTATGCCGGCTGATACGGCACAAACTCTACCATTTTCCTGTATAGCAGATTACCCAGCCCCGGTCAAGCAAATTTCGGACCATATCACGCACAAATATGCCCGGAATCGCGTTGGAAACGCTGAGTTGTCCTGTCATCCCGCCGAGATTGAGCGCAGCGGAAGAGTGAATCAGGACCGGCGGGTGGTCAGGAGTGAGGATGGGGCGATGTAGTGAGTCGGGTGGTCTTGGGACTGTCTGTCCGCCGAAGGCGGGCTGACTGTCCCTTTTCAGGGGGACAGGCACCTTTTGGCGGAACCACGCCGTCAAAAGGAGCCAGTCCCTGACCTTCACCCATCCCACTACCCTCTTTGCTTCTGGTCTTGTCAAAGCCCGTCGGGTATCATGTCCGCATCTTGACGTAGGGGTCCGCCGCGGCGGACGTGGTTGCCCAGGGCAGGCACATGGGCCTGCCCCTACCTTCAGATGATACAATGAATCGAGGTCAAAAATGGGGATTCTTTGGGAAGTCGTGCAAACCGGTTTGATGTATGGTCAGAAGCGAAAATCCGACACGATTGAGGATCGCGTCCAGGCCCTTGAAGAACAGCTTCAACTGACTCAAAACACGCTCCGCAACCTGGTCAAGAAGATCGAGGA
>CAYZAH010000261.1:0-6043 GCA_964475805.1 uncultured Pirellulales bacterium
TGGCGTTCCAGGGCCGGACAGGCACGGACTTGGATAGCTTCAGCACGAATCAGACGGGTCTGGCCGCCCCGTATTGGGTGAAGTTGGAACGCGACGCGGCCGGGAACTTCGCTGTCTCGCAGTCAGCCAACGGAAGTACGTGGCAAAGCGTGGCCAACGCGGTTCCGGTGAATATCCCGATGAGCTCGAACGTTTATGTCGGTCTGGCGGTGACCAGCCACGACGCGGCTCTGACATGTGAGGCAGTGTTCTCGAACGTCACGATCACAGGGAACGTGAGCGGCCAGTGGGCACATCAGGACGTGGGCATCGCCAGCAATGCAGCCGATCCGATGTACGTCGCCTTGTCGAACGCCAACGGTGCCTCGGCGGTGGTAGCAAACGACGATCCCGCCGCGGCGACCATTGACACGTGGACCGAGTGGGTCATTCCTTTGCAGGCATTCGCCGATCAGGGCGTGAACCTAAGTGACGTAGACACAATCGCGATTGGCCTGGGCGTGAGGGCGGGCATCGCATCTCCCGGCGGAACCGGCACGATGTACTTCGACGACATTCGCCTTTATCCATAGATCAAGACCTGTTTGGACGGGATAACAGGATATTCAGAATCACTTACCCTGCTAATCCTGTTATCCTGTCAAACAGATGCAGCTTTTTGTACCAGATCGTAGACCCAGTCTTCGAAGTATAGCGGATAGAGGTGCATCTTCTCGCTGGCCAGTTGGACCCCTTTCTTGCTCAGCCATGCGCGCAGCCGGTCTTTATCCTCCGGAAACTGTTCGGCGATTCTCTTTTTATAGAGATTCCTCAGCCTTTTGCGTCTTTTCTTGCGCAATTCCTCATCCTTGCCGATCGCTCTAAAGTATCGCCTGATCTGATCCACCCTGAGGTCCTGGTCCTTTCTGAAAAAGGGGATGAGCCTTTTTGGAATCTTGTTCGGAAGCACAAATTCGTCATCGAGCGCCCCGCGCTCAATCTCGCCGCGCTCGTAATGCAGAAAAGGATCGAAGAAAAAAGCGGCGGGGTGAAAATCCACGCGATGCGCGGCAAGATACGGAACGAAAACGTCCAGCTTCTTGCCTTCCCAGAACAAATTGAATGGACCATCGCCTATGAGGATGACGTAGCACAGCTTATTCAAATCTCTGCGATTGTAGCCGACCACGGCGTTATAAGCTCTTCGAAGCTTGGGCAACGTCTCCCGACGCACGTCAATAATCAACAGCCGTGAAGACACGGTATCCTTCGCCATGCCCTCGATTTCTTCGATGGCCTCCTTTATCCTCGTCTCCCGGGGTTTGACGAGTTGACAGAACTTCATCCTCGGATCGTTCTCTATCCTTTCGTAAACATCCGTGGCCAGAGCGGGATCCAGAGTGAGAATGTGGATTGTGTTTCCCCTGGCCGAGTGGCTCAGGATGTCCAGCTTCTCATCTTCGAGATGGAACGTTTCGTCCAACCTGTTGTCAGCCTCCTATTTCCTGAAATCCGGCTCTTCCCGGCAGTCCGATCCCAGATCCTTCGGGATCGGAAACCTCATTTCCGCTGCTTCTTAGCCCGGATCAAGCAACTCATCGACTCTTCCTGATGCGCCAGGGCGACCTCGCCAAATCCAGCGTCACAAAGGTCTTCGCGGTATTCATCAAATGTGTATGTCCCACCCGCTTGCGTACCGACCAACATATTAACGGCGAACAACGCCCCGGTTTTGGGGCGCGTTCGCGAGGAGTCCATAACGATGTCGCGTATGACGACCGCGCCGTCGGTTGTGAGGGCCTTGTGAACCTTGGCAAAGAGCGCACGGTTTTGCTCCCTCGAATTCTGGTGACAAATAGCTCCCAGCCATACGAGGTCCGCACCGCTCGGCAACTCATCCGTGTAGTAATCGCCCGGCACAAACCTCACTCTCTCTCCAAGTCCGGCCTCGGCGATGCGTTGCCTTGCCATAGGCACAACGGGCGGAAGGTCAAACAGCGTGGCTCGGGCCTCGGGCACGGCGCGCAAAAGTGCGATTGTCCAGGTGCCTGGCCCCGCCCCGACATCGAGCACGTGCTGGAATTGCAGCGGCTGCAATCTGGCGACAACCTCCGCTGCGATAGGTCCGGAGACATTTTGCATGGCGCCAATGAAATCAGCCTGATCGGCCGCGGCGCCGCGAACGCTCGGACCCGTCCCGGCGGGATTGCCCGTTTGAACCACCTCCGCCAATAAAGCCCAGCGGCGCAGGCAATTGCCCTGATGGCGAGTCATGGGAAGAATGCTCTCGGGCGACCCCTCCGTCAGGAATCTCGCCACGTCATCGGGAACGGTATAGCGGTCATCCCGCTTAGCCAGAAGCTCCATCGCGGCAAGCGCGTCTAACAAAATCGCCATCGCCCTCGGGTCGGCGCCAAGCTTGCGGGCCAACACCTGGGCCGTCATGGCTTCTTCGTGCAAAGGAGTGAAAACGTCCCAAGCCGCCCCGGCGGTCAACACGCAGGCCGGCTGAAACGAATGGGCAAGTTCCGAAATTTCTTGGGCGGTCCATGTCTTCATCATCGGTGCTTCCTACTGACTAAAAGGCTCGATTCTGTCGAGAGTTTTCCCCATTACGAGGTCTGTTCGCAGTAGGATACCGAGTCCGCCCGATAAATACAACTGTCATCTCCCTCCACTTTGTAGACGTGGAAAAACCGCAACTCACTCTTGCGGCACACAAACGGTGTTTTGGTTTTCGGTAGTCTCGTGTTCTTCACAGCAAATAACGATGCATCCAACCAGAGAGAAGATGGATAAAATCAGTGCAGCGATCAACAGTCCTTTTCTCATAGTACGCTCTCCACGATTTGGCTTAACCAAAACCGAAAAGTCAACGATGCTATTCAATAACCACCACGCGACAAGCTTCCTAATATCTCGATCTTACTTTCCCACCGGTGTGAGTCAAGCCCGGCCGACGAACCTGTCTCCGCGTTCAACAAACGAAGTAGCCATTTTCCAATGAATCGTAGCGCCTTCATGGCAAAATCTCCTGCGTTTTCGGGTCTTTTACCTTCCCTGGCTGCTTCACACTGAACCAGCCCTCTACTCAATAAAGGCCGTAACTCGACGGGCGGTAACAGAAATAGTAAACGTAGTCGCGGTCCCGATCACAGTCAGCCAGCTCCCGCCGACGCTTCTACGGCCGTTTGTTGCCTACGAGATTGCCCAGAACCAGTGTCATAGCGGTGCCGATGGGGAAATGCCAGGGCCAAGCGAGCGTGAAGTAGATGGGCTCGCCTTCCGGCGTTCGACCGACAACCACCAGGGAGATGACCAGGACCAGCGCTATGGCTATAGCCACGTAGACGATCCTCACCGGGTGGGCGCGGAGGTGGCGGATGGCCTGGACAAGCAGGATCAGGCAGGCGATCAGGACGATCCACTGTGGAATACCAAAGATCCACCGCAAGGTACTCTCGTGCCAGTTCAGGGCAAAGACGATGAGCATCGACAGCGGCACGCCCCACATCAGGCCCAGATCGTCGCGCTTGGTGGGCAGGAAAGCGAGCAGAAAGACGCCCAGCAATGCGCCGTACGTGTACGCCGCCATGGCCAGCGCAAACTGGATCAGGTCGGCGTACGACTGAGCGATCGTATCGCAAGAAATCGCAAAAGCCGTCAGTAGGACGCCCCAGATCACCACGATAATTCGCGAGGCCCGGACGTAGTGCCGGTCGGATGCCTCAGGTTTGAGGTACGGCTTGTAGACAAGCGAGATGGTCGACTGAGACAAGGCCGCCAGGAGCGAGTCGAGCGTCGAGATCGCGGCGGCAAATATCGCCGCCATCAGCAGCCCCGAAAGGACCGGTGGCATAACATCGACGATGTAGATGGCGAAGATCTTCATCGGGTCGTTATCGACGACCACCTGCTCTGCCCTGCTCAGCGGGAAGTGCTGGTAATAAACGTACACAGCCGCGCCGACGAACAGCAGCAGATACGTCAGCACTTGCGAGAAACCCGAGAAGATGATCGCCTTGCGAGCATCGCCCGCGCTGCGGCACGTAAACATTCGCTGGACGTTGAGTTGGTCCGTGCCGTGAGAGGCCAGGGTCAGAACGCCGAAGCCGATCAAGCCGCACCAGAGCGTGTACGCTTCCTTCGGATTGATGCTGAGATTGATGACGCGGAGCTTGCCCGCAGCGTGGGCTTCCGAGACGATGGTGCCGATACCGCCCTTGATCGTAGTCGCCGCAAACACCAGCGCCGCAATGGCGCCCAGCGTGAACAGGAGGCACTGAATCGCATCCGTCCAGATAACCGTGGTGATGCCGCCCATGATGGTCCAGCCGATCGAGACGGCACCGATGATGATGACCGAGGTGGCTATGTTCGTGCCCGTGACAACCTGGAGCGCCTTGGCCGCGATGTAGACGCGGGCGCCTTGGGCGAGGATCCCGCCGATCATGAACAGACCGGTGGTGATACCCCGGACGCGCGGGCCGAGCTGGTGGCCCATGTATTCATAGGGCGAATAGATCTCGCGCCGGTAGTAAACGGGAACGAAAAAGTAACCGATGATGAAGCGGGCGGCGATGGTCCCGAAGGCGAGTTGGATGTACGTCATGTCCCCGCCTTGGGAAAAAACGATGGCCGGGGCGATGAGGAAGGTCGCAGCGGACAGTTCGGTGGCGATGATCGATCCGCAGACAGCCGGCCAAGGCAGCCGCCGACCGCCCAGGAAGAAGTCCTTTATCGAGGCTTGCTTGCCCGCCAGCAGCCCACCGAGAAGAGTCGTGAAGATCAGATAGACAACGATGACCAGCCAGTCCCAAACAGTGAAGTTGCCAGCGATCTCGTCAAGCGCTTCGTCGACACCTTGCGCGACGCACGGCGCCCCAAGCGCCAGCAAGATCACGGGGACAAGAAACCATCCACGTTTGTCAATCATGCCAGCTCCTCAGGCTGGGAAATGGCAGGACGCAGAAACTCGCCGTTCTCCTTGAGAATCGCCAGCGCGCGAATCAGATCAACCCGGCGAAAGTGCATGACAATCGCCGCCTTGACCTTGCCCTGCGCCCGAGCAAGAAGCCTCCTCGCTCGCGGCCGGCTCAGGCGGGTCATCTCCATGACGATCCGCACGGAGCGGTCCCGAAGTTTCTCGTTTGTGGCCCGCAGATCGACCATCAGATTACCGTAGACTTTGCCCAATCTAATCATCGCGCCCGTCGTGAGCATGTTGAGGACGAGCTTCGTCGCCGTTCCGGCTTTCATCCGTGTCGAGCCGGTCACTACCTCCGGGCCGACCACGGGATTGATGATAATTTCAGCAGGGATGTGCCGGACGGCCTCGGGCGCGCAAGTGACGAAGATCGTGGCCGCCCCGATCTGCCGAGCCTGTTTCAAAGCGCCATGAACGAACGGCGTCATGCCGCACGCGGCCAGGCCGACCACGACGTCGCCTGAGCGGATGCGCTTCTTTCTTATGGATTCCGCCCCGTCCCCGGCGTGATCCTCCGCACCTTCAGCGGCGCGAACCAACGCGCGCTGTCCACCCGCAATAATGCCTTGCACGAGCGAAGGTGGCACGCCAAACGTCGGAGGGCACTCGGAAGCATCCAGCACGCCAAGCCGGCCGCTCGTCCCCGCCCCGACGTAGAACAACCGGCCGCCTTCTCGAAAGCGTTCGACGATCACGTCGATAGCCGCGACGATCTGCTTTCGCTGTCGCGCCACCGCCATAGGAACAAGCGCATCTTCGGCGTTGATCAAATCGACGATCTGCTGTGTCGAAAGCCGATCAAGATTCTCACTGGCGCGGTTGCGTTTTTCAGTGGTCGGAAGGATTCTGTGTTTCTTCGTCATGCCGGCACGATCTTCCCCAGAACGACCGGCTGTTTGGCTCCGGTGGCTCCGGGAACATTATTTGCCAGGCCTTTTATCGTTGCCCAGGCCAGGATTGCAAACGAGACCGCTTCCTTGGCATCGACGCTGATGCCGAAATCGTCGGTCGAAAGCATCTTAACCTTCGGCAGCTCACCTTGCAACAATTCGACCAGCGTGCGGTTGTGTGCACCGC
>CAYZAH010000262.1:0-1188 GCA_964475805.1 uncultured Pirellulales bacterium
TGTGGTTTCAACGCCTCGATCTGAACCTGCCGGCCGCTCCGTTCCTGAGTATGCTTCAATTCCAACAAAAGCGCCACCCCTGCTCCATCACAATACTCCACGCCGCTTGCGTCCACGAGGAGCACGTCGGGTTTTGCTTCGGAAATCTTTCGGAACGCCTGCGGCCAAAGCCGGCTGGTTGTCTCCGCGTCCAATCGACCCGCGACTGTACATTTGAGCTTGCGCTCGGGGAGAGCTTCATAGTCGATGGAAGCCATGCTCCTGTTTCCTACGGAACCTCGCGATTCACAGGAGATTCGCGATCCTCAATTGAGACCCTTCCTGGCCGAAGGACATTCGTCAATCGAAAATTTCACCCGCCGGCAGCGGGTAAGAATCGTAAATCCCAATTCACTTCTCATCCAGGGCGCCCGCAATCCCGCGGCGCTGCCCATAAAGATACCCGCGAAGCGTGGTGTCGGGGTCTTCCCGTTTGACATCGAGAGGCAATTTGTCTTCCGTAACGAGTCGGTATCCTCGACTCTCCATACAATTCTCTAAGAATTTGTGTTCGTAGTCACCCCACCCCTCTGACTGTACGGCCTGACGTTTCTTCAGCTCGAACAGGCAGTCCGCCCGGTCCCACGCACACTGGTTGAATGTCTTGCCTTCTTGATAATAGTACTTCGCACAACCCGTTAAGAAACACGCCCAACAGAGCAACATTAGGACGATCCATCTCTTCATATCCAACCCTTTCAATATCATATTTGAAAAGCCAACCGGGCATTACGCCCGGCAGGATTCGAACCTGCGGCCTTCGGTTTAGGAAACCGACGCTCTATCCTACTGAGCTACGGGCGCTTATCTTTCGCGTTGACGCAGTCTATCACGCCCCTGCACAACCTGTCAATGTCTTTTACCGACGACGAGCGGCGTGCCGGGTTCGGCGGCATTCGGCGCGACCTGGATACTCTGCGCTCGTCGGTATCCAGTGACAACGATGTCGTCATTCGGTTGAATCTCCACTATAGCGTATGAATTGTTAGCCGGGCCGGAGCCTTCCACGAGCGCCTTTAGCGTGTAGTAGTGAATCCCGACGATGCACGAATAGCTGCCCGCATGGTGATGACCCTGAAAAACGGCGAGCACCTTGCCGGAAGCCTCCAGGATGTGCCGGACCTCAGCGGCATTCTTGACGTACACGGA
>CAYZAH010000262.1:1288-6040 GCA_964475805.1 uncultured Pirellulales bacterium
CATGGAGCACGTTCTCCACCGCCCGAAGGTACGAGAGCGTCGTCCGTTCCACAGGCGGCCTGTCCTGATCCTTGAGGTCACCCAGCTCGATGAGGAAGTCCACTTTTTGGGCGTTCATCAGGGCCACGCACTCGCGCAATTTGTCCAGTGACTCGCGGTAATAACGGGCTCCGGCCGCATCGACGTCCGCGTAGTGGCAATCCGTGACCATGCCGAAGCGCGCCATGCGCCGCCGGGCGTTCGACCTGCGGTTAGGCGCACAGGATAGTGGCAGGGCGGCCAGGCCCGCCAAGACGCCTGCCGATGATTTGAGAAATAGTCGTCGAGTCATACTGTAATTCCGGCCCGTTGACTCAGTAGGAACGAGGTTACACCCTCGAGTATTCGTGCACATTTTCTTTTCCCCACGAACATAGACACGATTCGGCACCCGATACATGAATCCACCGTGTAGTCCAGATTGTACCCTGCTCCAGCCGGAATGGCCAGTTTACAGGTAGAATAAGCGGAAAAGAGGAACGCAGAATATTGCAATTCGACAAACACTTTCATATCATTATCGTACGAAAGTGTACAGAAACGTTGCCGGGACAGACAGATAGGTAGAGAGCGTCGTCGCTGACAAAAAGGAGCCGAGCCATGAAGAGAATCACCCTCTTTTCCCTGTTACTGGCGATGAGTGTCCCTGCAATGGAGATTCACGCTTCGGATAGCCCCCGTTTCCGTGGGCCGGCGGGGGATGGTATCTTCCCGGAAGCCGGCTTGCTCAAGAAGTGGCCGGAGGGGGGGCCGAAGCTCGCCTGGTCCGTCAACGGCCTGGGCCAGGGTTTTTCCTCAGCCGCAGTGGCGGACGGAACGGTTTACGTCACTGGAATGGATAATCAGAAACAAGGGGTTCTTTTCGCTTATAATCTGGACGGCTCTGCGAAATGGAAGACACCCTATGGCCCGGAACTGGGCAAGGCCGGTCCAGCCGTAGCCGGTACGCGAGGCACGCCAACGGTGGATGGTGGTCGCATCTTCGTGATGAGTGGTTTCGCGAAACTCTATATCATCGAGTCCCAGAAGGGACAGGTGCTCAAGTCGGTTGATCTATTGGAGCTATCCGGTGCGAAGCAGGCAAAATTCGGTTTTGCCGAATGCGTATTGGTGGACGGTGACAAAGTGATTTGCACGCCGGGCGGCCCTGATGCCACGCTTGTGGCCCTAAACAAGAATACAGGCGAGAAGATTTGGCAATCTCGTGGGCTCAGCCAACCATCCGCCTATTGTTCGGCCAGACTTATCCGACGTGGAAACCGGAGACTCATCATCACCCTGGTGGAAAAGGGTATTGTGGCCCTCGATCCGGAGACTGGAAAGGTGCTCTGGCAGTACGAGCAACCGAACCGGTTTGGTGTCCGTCCCAGCCCGCCGCTCTATGCCGACGGCAAGATATATTTCTGCGCCGGAGGTGGATCGGGTGGTATCCAGTTGGCTCTGGCGGATGATGGCCTGAGCGTGACACCGAGATGGACGGACAGGACGCTGGACCCTCAAATGCACGGTGTCGTTCTGATCGACGGCTGCGTTTACGGAACGGCCCAAAGCGCCAACAAGGGTCTTGTCTGTCTGGATTGGGACACGGGCAAGGTGACGTGGAACGCTCCGGGCGTCAAGATGGCCGTCGTGGTCTGTGCCGACGGTATGCTGTACGTCTATGGAGAAGACGGTGTGGTGCGCCTGGTCAAACCAAGCCCGGAAGCCTTCACCCCGGTCAGCCAGTTTAGTGTCACCCAGGGAGCCGGTCAACACTGGGCCCATCCAACCATCGCCAACGGGCGACTGTACATCCGTCACGGAGACGCCTTGATGGCCTATGACGTCGGAGCCGGATCATAAGACGAATCCGTGTGAATCGTGTTACAAAGAACGCAAATGATGAAACGAGGAGGATGAAGAAGATGTCGCACTATATGATGCGTCTATCGGTGGTGATAGCGGCAAGCCTATGGGCCGTTGCGCCTGTTAGAGCGGAGTTGGTCCCCATCGAGAATGCTTCGTTTGAGGCCCCGGTTGTCGACCCGAATGGTTTTGGGGCAGTGCCCGTAGCCGAGGGATGGACGGAGATCGACGTTGACACGGAGGGCAGCACCAACACGGGCGTCTTCGCCAATACCGCAGCAGACAGCCCGGACCACGTAGCCAACGCCGACGGCGATCAACTGGCCTTTCTCGGGTCCGAGCAGGGCGACGCATTCCAGCAGGACCTGGTGGCCACGTACCTGGCGGGTTGTGATTATCGGCTCACCGTGGCTGTCGGCATCTCCATGAGGTTCCCGCCAGCCGCCGAGGAGCCGGTCGATGCGATTGACCTGGTGCTCTACTATTACGACGCGGACGGCTCCACCGTGGACATCGCAAGCCAAACGGTCGAAGCGACGGGATTGTCCGCTACGCACCTTGAGGACTTCTCGCTATACCTGCCGGTGGTGAACTCCAGCGATCCGTGGGCCGGCAAGCCCATTGGCATCGCGATCCGCGCAGTGGGCATAGCAGGGGGGTTCTGGACCCTGGACAACGTTCGCCTCGTAGAATCGCAACCTGCATCCATCCCGATCGAAAACGCCTCCTTCGAGTCTCCGGCGATCGATCCGAACGCCTTTCCGGCTTGGCCTGTTGCGGACGGGTGGATCGAATTAGACGTGGACAGCCTGTCCAGCAGCAATACGGGGGTATTTGCCAACACCCCGGTGGAAAGCTGGGACCACTTGGTCAACGCCGACGGACTTCAGTTGGCCTTCCTCGGCACCGAGAGCGGCAACGCCTTCGAGCAGGATCTATCAGCGACCTACGTGACGGGTTGCGACTACCAACTGACTGTCGCTGTGGGAGTTTCTTCGAGATATCCGCCATCCACGGAGGACCCGCTCGATACGGTTGAGCTGGTCCTCTACTACTATGACGAAACCGGGTCTGTGGACATTGCCGTTCAGGCGGTCGATGCGACAAACTTGTCATTGGGCCGGTTGCAGGACTTTTCCGTGCGCGTGTCCAATGTCAGTCCGGGTGACGCCTGGGCCGGGAAGAGCATCGGGATCGCCATACGGGCGGAGGGCCTGCCCGGCGGATTCTGGGATCTGGACAACGTCCGGCTGACCGAGTCGATGCCCGCGCCGATTCCGGTTGAAAATGCCTCCTTTGAAAGCCCGGCCATCGATCCGAATGCCTTTCCGGCCTGGCCTGTCGCGGACGGCTGGATCGAGCTGGACGTGGACGGTCTGTCCAGCAGCAATACGGGCGTATTTGGCAATACCGCCGCAGATAGCTGGGACCACGTCATCAACGCCGACGGACGCCAGTTGGCCTTCCTGGGTACCGAAAGCGGCAACGGCTTCGAGCAGGATTTGGCCGCGACGTACGCAGCAGGCGGTGATTATCGACTGACCGTCGCCGTGAGCGTCTCTTCGAGATACGCGCCCTCCACGGAAGTCCCGCTCGACACGGTGGAGCTGGCGTTCTACTATTATGATCAGACCGGACCTGTAGAGCTTGCCGTCCAGGCCGTGGACGCAACACATCTGTCGCCGGGTCGGCTGCAAGATTGCTCGGTGTATCTGCCGACGGTGGCCTCCGATGACCCGTGGGACGGCAAGGCCATTGGCATTGCGATTCGCTCGGTGGGCGCGCCAGGGGGGTTCTGGACCCTGGACAACGTCCGCGTTGGCAAGTCGCTGTCGATTCAGGATTTAGCACAAATGGATTAAGGAACAAATATGCTTCGCCCACATTGCGAACGCAAGTCGGCGCGAGCCTCGTATCGTGCCGCGGGTTTTAGCCTGGTCGAGCTGCTGGTCGTGATCGCCATCATGGCGATGCTGATCGCGATTCTTCTGCCGGCATTAGCTCAGGTCCGGCAGCAAGCCCGCCGGACCGCCTGCGCCGCGAACCTCCGCCAGGTCGGCATGGCGATTCACATGTACGCCGAGGACTTCGACGACACGATCCCCTTCGGCCCGTCCGGCCGACCGGTCACCGGCTCGAACTTCTACACCGTCACGGGCAACGTGACCAGCCTCCTCTCGCTCGAAGACGGGGCGCCGGTGGGATTGGGGCTGCTTTTGAAAGACTACCTCGCCCACCAGCCCACGGTCCTCTTTTGCCCGGGGGCGGACCAGCCCTCGGAGGCGCAGGAACAACTGGACCGCGTCGGATGGGCACAGTGCCAGAGCGACTTCTACTATCGTCACGCCTCGGTGGACTTGCTAACCGGCACGCCGAAGGCTATCCACGTTCATCTGAGCAACCTGGGCCGCAACAGCAAGGGCAATCCCATAGCCGCCCTGGTCACCGACGTACAATTCCTGGCGCATCCGTCCTTAGCGGCGTTCCAGGTGAAGACCCGCACGAGCCATCAAAGAGCGGCTAACAATATCCTGTTCGCCGACGGGCACGTGAAGACCGTTCTCAACAAGGACGACAAGCTAACCGTCAACATCGGCAATATCCCGTACGACGCACTCGAACGCATCCTCGATATGTTCGAGTTAGCGGATGACTACCGCTGAGATTCGCAAGGAGAACACATGGAAGAAAGCCGTGCCGATCCCGCGCAAGGTCCGTGTGACCCCGTTGCCGTTCGCACTTATACCGCCGCGCAGGCGCTCTTGCACAATCTGCCCTATATCGTGATGACCGTCCTCGGTGCGGCCGTCTTGTTCCGCTCCTTCCAGAATTCGCCCTGGGCCTACGTCACGGCGGCCGGATACGTGT
>CAYZAH010000263.1:0-6038 GCA_964475805.1 uncultured Pirellulales bacterium
GGCAGGCCCATGCGATAGTGATCCGGCGTGTTGAGTCGTCGATGCGAGGCCCGCAAGCAGCCGTCGGTAATGTAAGTGGATCGACCATCCGGCTCAACTTCCTCCAGATAGGCAAACATGTCGACATCGTCGGCCGCACATTCAATCCACAAGTGAACGACCGGATGCCCGGCGATTTCAATGTCGTCCGTCAAAGCAGCCGTGGTATAGGTCAGGGCCTTGCGATCATTCGCTGTCATATCCGGATACGCTGGAGGCCCGCCCGTCCAGCGTGTCCTCGGGCCGCTGGTCGTATTGTAGTCCACTTTGTAGTGGTCGGTCCCAGAAGTCGACACGGCGGTGCTGAGCCGACCGTCGTTGACGGAATCCACCGAATGTGTGGGGCCGTCGCAAAAATAGTATGCAACCGGGTGGCTCTCCGCCGGGGGCCATTGGTCGGACCATCGCAAAGACTCATCTCTGGGTAGTCCGATGACGCCGTACAGGATGGGTGGCTCGTCCATGATGCCGTTGTCAATGCCCTTGAGCCAGTAGTCGTACCAGCGAAGTATCTCGGTGGCTCGATCCATGCCTTGACTCTGATAATGATTCCAGGGACCGATGACGATCTTCTTCGGGACCGTCAAGTTGTTGAACCAGAGCAGCATGTCGCGCGGATACATATCGAACCAGCCGGCCCGCTGATAAACCGCGATGCCCGATCTGTTTACCTGTTCAATAACGCCTGAAGGACTGTGATCTCGAAATATCGCTCCGGCGCCCTCAATCGTACTGTCTCGGTAAGGCGCCAGCGAAGCCCGAACCACGTCGAAGTTGTTCTTATGCTGAGCAAGGGCCTTCTGCAGGTCTGCGTCCGAGCTTCCCTCCACGGGCGCCGGCTTTCTTGCCAAGTGCATGTCCAATCCCCGTACTTGTTGCGCCCAGTGTCGCATGAAAGTGTGTCGAAGGATCCCTCCCGGATACACCATATCATATAAGTCGAACATGGCCATTTCCGGGAAGATCGCCTTCAAATGAGGTGGGGCTGTACTGGCCGCCATGAACTGGTCCATGCCGGAATACGAGATGCCGTACATGCCTGCTTTTCCGTCACACCAAGGTTGAGTGGCTAACCACTCGGTGATATCGTAAGCATCCAGACTCTCTTGTGGCGGCGTCGGATCGATTCGTGTGCCGAAAGAGGCCCCGCTGCCCCGTACCGCCGCCACGGCGTAGACGTATCCGTAAAGAACGACTTTCCTCATGGGATGATCTTGCCGATCCAGTTGAGAAGAAACTCGCCCATTTTCATCTTGCGATGCCCGCTGATAGCGGCGGTGTTCCCAAATGACGGGTAACGGCTCAGAATGCAACTTCCCCCGGCGTATGGGACGGAAAATGTCCATCGCGATCTTCGTACCGTCCCGAACGGTCACGTACACCGAATTTCGTTGCCAGCCGTCATAAGCAGCTTCCGAGTAACCTTCATACCGCCCAGGCTCGGATACTCGCTGTTTGATAGCCTGACGGGCAGTTAGATTCGCCGGCCAAGCAGTCCATACAATCGCCAAAGCGACCAACGCGCAAGAGACCTTCCCCGAATGACAATTCATTGCCAACCTTTCCATAGACAACCACGTTTCGTAGGTTAGTCGCGGCGAACGAGAGATTATTGCAGACGAAGGTTGGGAAACGCGCCTCAATGGGCGGCGAGGATAGCTTTGCGGCCACGCCGTGGACGATCAGCGTCATTTCTTCGGTCTGGCGACCGAACGCGGGCAAGCCTGTCCCGAGCGCAGCCGAGAGAATGCCCACGCCACTGTGGTCATTTCAGCGCGGAGAAGAACCGGTCGAAACGGGGCTGGAATTTGTCGGTGATGTCGAACGAGCCGATAACGCCCTTGGCCTTGCCAACGATGGACTTTCGATCTACGAATCCGAAGTATCTCGAATCCCGGCTGTTGTCCCGGTTATCACCCATGACGAAATAATGATCTTCGGGTACGGTCACAGGTCCGAAATTCCGTGCGGCGGGGATTGAAGGGATACTCATGACCGGATGCGTGAAACCCTCCAAATCCTCGATCGCCACGATGCACCTGTTTTTGAGTTTGCGGGGCAGCTCCTCGGTGTATTCGGGATCGACCCGCGTGTAGGCGATCGGTTCATCGTTTATGAAGAGTATGTTGGCTCGCATTTCAACGGTATCACCGGGCTCGCCGATAACTCTTTTGACCAGTCGGGTGCCATCCTCGGGTGAGAAGAAGACGATAATATCGCCCCTTTCGGGGTCTGACCATTTTGCCAGCCGATGCAGCGTCAGGGGGAATCGCAGGTCGTAGGCGACCTTGTTCACATAAATCAGGTCGCCGTCCAGAATGGTCGGATTCATCGAGCCGGTTGGTACCCAATTCCAGTCTGCCAGTGATGATTTTAGAGGAATCACGACAAAAACGATGACAAAAATCGTTACCCGGCACTCTTTCCAGGACTTGCAAAGGAATTTTCTGATTCTCTCTATAGTCATTTCTTCCTCACAATTTCGTGGGTCGTCGTTCGTCCACAGAGTCGCGAAACTTGGTTGATACGTGAAGAAAGTCTCTCATGTTCTATAAGCCCCTATTTTACCATATTTGTCTGCCATTGTCCAGAACTTATCGCGCAAACTCAGGACAGAGGCTGTGAGTGATCGGAATAGTTGAAGTGATCCAAAATGGACTCACGTGGGGCGGTATTGCTCACAACTTCAGGTATTCATCTGCCGGTTGCGTTTGTCGCGGAACTCTGGTATCTTGATGCCACAGGAGGCTGGGCCGTAGAGTTGAGTCCTATCGCGAGATGAACTCGGGATAGGGAAAGGATGGTAGAGACTGCAAAACGTTTGATGGAGACAAGAAAATGAAACAGGTTGCAGGCAAGTTGTTGACATGGGGTGTTTTTGTCGTGTTTCTCGTGACGCTGGCGGGCTGTGAAGGCGGGCTCTTCGGGGCGAAGAGAGTCACACTTTGGAATGGTAAAGACTTTGGCGGTTGGAAACTGTATGTTCCGGACAAAACCATCAACACGGCGGACGTCTGGTCCGTCAAGGACGGTGTTGTTTATTGCAAGGGCAAGCCCAACGGATATATGCGAACCAGACACGGGTTCAGCAATTATCGTCTGCACATCGAGTGGCGCTGGCCGGAAGTGCCCGCCAACAGTGGTGTATTGCTTCATGCCTCCGGGCGAGACAAGGTCTGGCCCAAGTGCATCGAATGTCAGTTGAAATCGGGCAATGCCGGCGACATGGTGTTGATGAACGGCACGGGGGTCACTGTGAATGGCCACGTCATGCAGGACCCCCAGAAGCAATTCGTAGTCATACCTAAGATGGAGAAAAGCTCCGAGTACGCCCCAGGACAGTGGAATACCTACGAGATCTACTGCCTCAAAGACACCATTCGCTGCTACGTCAACGGCACACTTCAGAACGAAGCTGAGAAGGCCACGGTAACGTCCGGCTGGATTTGCCTGCAAAGCGAGGGCGGCCCCGTCGAGTTCCGAAATATTTACCTTGAGCCGCTATAATAGCGATTCGCGAAGGCTGATTGCCGGTTATCGATTGTCCCAAGAATCTCACGTGCCAGCAGGAATTGAAGATTGGCAGCCGAAAATCGAAAATCCAGAATGCTTGACTTTTTGATGTCTTGCGAGTAGGGTATTTGCGCGCAGGAATCAGTATTCGCGGCGTATTCGGAGCTTGTTCAAAGGAATAGTAACAGACGTATGGCAGAAACCACAAAGCCCCAGGAACAATTCGAGGATATGCGTATCCTCGATGAGTTGAAGAACTCGTATCTCAACTATGCGATGAGCGTGATTGTCTCTCGCGCGCTGCCGGACGTTCGCGATGGCTTGAAGCCCTCGCAGAGACGCATCCTCGTGGCGATGAACGACCTGAACCTCGGCCCGCGCAGCAAGCATCGCAAATGTGCAAAAATCGTCGGTGATACCGGTGGAAACTATCATCCCCATGGCGACCAGGCCACGTATGGGACGCTGGTCCGGCTGGGCCAGGACTGGAACATGCGTTATCCCCTGGTCGATCCCCAGGGGAATTTCGGGAGCATCGACTCCGACCCGCCGGCCGCGATGCGATATACCGAGGCAAGAATGGCAGCGCCGGCCACGGACATGCTCGACGACATCAGGTATGACACAGTGGATTTTGTGCCGAACTATGATGAGACTCGAATGGAGCCTACGGTGTTGCCGGCCAAGTTTCCGAACCTGCTGGTCAACGGTTCGACGGGAATCGCGGTGGGCATGGCCACGAATATTCCGCCGCACAATATCAAGGAGGTCTGCGACGCCCTGCTTCTGGTGATTGACGACCCGAACTGCGGCTTCAAGGATATCATCAAACGCTTGCCCGGACCGGACTTTCCGACGGGCGGGATCATTTGCGGCCGCAAGGGGATTATGCAGGCCTACACGACCGGCCGGGGCCACCTGACCGTTCGAGGCAAGGTAGACATCGAAACGACCAAGAAGGGCCGGGAGAGAATCGTCGTCACCGAGATACCGTACATGGTCATCAAGACCACGATTGTCTCGAAGATCGCCGAGTGCGTCCAGAACAGCACGCTCCCGGAAGTCTCCGACGTCAGGGATGAATCGGACCGTCACGGGTTGCGAATCGTCGTAGACTTGAAGAGGGATGCCGACGCTGAGGTCGCCCTGAACAAGATCTATCGCTACACGTCTCTTCAGACCACATTCGCCATTGCCAATATCGCGCTGGTGAACAATCGGCCCGAAACGCTCAACATCCGCCAGATGCTGGATTGTTTTATCGAGCACCGCAAGACCGTTATTCGCAGGCGCAGCCGATTCCTCCTGAAAAGGTGCCGCAACAGGGCGCACATTCTCGAGGGTCTCATCTTAGCCGTCAGCGATATCGACGAGATCATCGACCTGATAAAGGCGTCTCCTGATACACCGACCGCGAAACTGAATTTGATGCAGAAACCTCTGCGATTGGCCGAGTTGGCCACTTTGAGGAATATCCTCCCCGAAGCGTTTGTCAGGGAAAAGACCGCCGGCGAGCATTTCCTCACCGGCCCCCAGGCCGACGCGATTCTTACGATGCAGCTCCAGAGGCTCACCGGTCTGGAAATCGAGAAGCTCGCCAAGGAATACGCCGAGCTGACCGAGCAAATCGAAGGTTACGAGGCCATCCTGGCCAGCGATCAGCTTCTGCTGGACATCATTCGGGAAGACATTTACGAGATCAAAGAGAAATACGGCGACGCCAGGCGGACGAAAATCACCGCGGCCGCCGAGCAGTTTGCCGACGAAGACCTGATCGCCGAGGAGGAAGTGATCGTCACCGTCAGTCACGGCGGATACGTCAAGCGATTGCCGATAGATACGTACCGCAAGCAGGGCAGGGGCGGTAAGGGCATCATCGGATCCGATACAAAGGAAGGCGATTTCATCGAGCATCTCTTCATCGCCTCAACGCACGACTATCTGCTCATCTTCACGAATCGTGGCAAATGCTACTGGCTAAAGGTCTACGACGTACCGAGCATGTCACGACAGAGCAAGGGCAGGAATATCGTCAACTTGCTGAACCTGGGCAGCCAGCAAGTTGCGTCGATCATCAACGTCAGCAGCTTCGACGACGAAGAAGGCGAAGACAAACCCCAGCGGCAATTAGTCATGGCCACCCAGAACGGTCTCGTCAAGAAGACCAAGCTGTCCGCTTACGGCAATCCGAGAGCCAACGGCGTGATCGCCATCAATCTCGATCCGAACGACGACCTGATCGGCGTGGCGCTGACCACGGGAACCGATCACATTATACTGGGCACACGCGACGGCATGACGATTCGTTTCGACGAAAGCCAGGTACGTTCGATGGGCCGGGTCTCACGCGGGGTCA
Organism: uncultured Pirellulales bacterium; assembly: GCA_964475805.1. Lineage (GTDB taxonomy): Bacteria > Planctomycetota > Phycisphaerae > Sedimentisphaerales > Anaerobacaceae > JAFGTG01. The sequence goes on from CAYZAH010000263.1 coordinate 5,909, forward strand.
TCGGTATCAAGCTGCGTTCGGACGACGCCGTCGTCGGCATGGTGATCGTAGAGGAGAACGCGGCCTTGTTCACAATCTGCGAAAATGGGTACGGCAAGCGGACGGGCCTGGATAGTTACCGGCCTCAAAG
>CAYZAH010000264.1:0-1445 GCA_964475805.1 uncultured Pirellulales bacterium
CCCCGACGGCTCGGCGATGATCGTCTTCACAGCGCGATTGTCAGAATGAACGATGATTTACCGGCTGCGTTGAATCTAATCAGGACTTGCCTTGCCCACTCGAGAGAGGTAGGATTTGGGGTGATCTTGTAGTCTCTGTCCAGTTGCGGCAGAACAACAACGGCGCGAAGTTGTGTAGAAGGAGTTTATTATGAGCATCGAGAGAATCACTCGGCGGGATTTTATCAAAGGCGCAGTGGCTTTGGGCGGAGCCACCTTGCTGTCGTCGTGCAGCAGCAGTCCGTTTGCGCGTAAGCCGACGGCGGTCGATCAGGTTACCCTGGGCAAGACGGACATCAAGCTCAGCCGGCTGGGCTTCGGCACCGGTAGCAATAGCGGAAGCATCCAGCAGGCGCTCGGTCAGGACGGATTCGACCGGCTGATACGCTACGCCTACGACCAGGGTATTACGTACATCGACACCGCCCAGAGCTACAGTACGCACGCGATGGTCGGCAAGGCCATCAAGGGCCTGCCCCGGGAAAAACTCTTCATCCAGACCAAGATGTCGGGCGTGCCTGAGAAGCCCCTGGAGGTGCTGGACAAGTTGCGGAAGGATCTGGACGTCGAGTACATCGACAGTCTCCTGACCCATTGCGCCACGACGGCTAAATGGGACGACGAGCGGCGCCGCGTGCTGGACGCCCTCGAAGAGGCCAAGGACAAGAAGATCATCCGCGCCCACGGCATCTCGTGCCACTCGTTGCCCGCGCTAACGAAAGCGGCCCAGTTGGACTGGGTGGACGTCAACCTCGTGCGGGTCAACCCCCAAGGTGTATGGATCGACACCCCGGCCGAAACCTGGAACGCGACGAGCGACACCTCGAATCTGCCCCCGGTGCTCGCACAAATGAAGGTGATGCGCGCGAACGGCCACGGCGTGATCGGCATGAAGCTGATCGGCAATGGCAACTTCACCGATCCCGCCGACCGCGAGAAGTCCATCCGCTTCACTATGCAGTCCGGCCTGGTGGACGCGGTCGTGATCGGATTCAAAAGCACGGCGGAAGTTGACGAAGCCATCACCCGTATCAATCGCGCCCTCGCGGAAATCGTCTGACGGAGATTCAACGTCCTGCGTTTCCTCTTCGGCACAAAGCTCAAGCGGCCAGGAATCTAACAGATTTGATCTTTTGGCTCTCGCGGATTTGAATCTGTCGCGTTGTGCCTCTGGCTTATCGCGTTGATACTGCTCAGCGCCGCCCGGCGGGTGTGGATGCTTTTCGGCCTGCCAGGCGACTCGCTCATCGTTACCATCGCCGCCTTCTGGCCTTGAGCGTGATTCTCTATTTCAATTCGTTGCTGGACGACCGCTGTTTCTCGGCTTTAGAACAAGTGGGAGAGGCCGAGACCGAAGCTGTAGACCCGTTGGCTGTAGTCGACGCCGTTGACCGTGCGGTCGCCCC
>CAYZAH010000264.1:1545-6030 GCA_964475805.1 uncultured Pirellulales bacterium
CCGAAGCTGTAGACCCGTTGGCTGTAGTCGACGCCGTTGACCGTGCGGTCGCCCCAGCCATGATGCAGGACGAGATCGACGAACCAGTCCTCAAAGCACTCGTAGCCGGCCCCCAGTGTAATGTTATGGCGGTCGACTCCGACAATATTGGATAGGCTGACCGATTTATCAGGCAGGCAGGATTCGTCGAAGAAATAGCCGCCACGCAGCGCCAAGCGTTTCACCGGCCGCCATTCAACACCGGCTCGGTAGCGGTTGGAGTCTCGCCAATCGGCCGAATAGTCCTGGTTGACAAGGGCCACGCCTGGCGTATCATACTTGACGTCTATGTCGAAATCAGACCAATTGGTTCGTTGCCAGTCAGCCGTTAGGACTATGTTGGCAGTCCGGCGGTAAGCCATACCCAATCCATAGGTAGGAGGATGGTGAAACTTCTGCACGAAGCCGCTGGTTTCGGACAGGGACATCAAGGTAAGACTCGTGCGGGCGCGGCCGTCCAGATCGATCACGCCCCCCGTCCTATACACGGCCCCGAAACTCAATTTGTCGTTAAAATGATAAAGGAGGCCGAAGACACCCTCGTACCCCGTCCCATCGGAGCTTGAGTCAAAGGCATAGCTGTAGTCGCTAATGCCTGAATTGGCCACGAGCTTGTTGGCTTCATAATCGACTTCACCATAGAGCACGTCCAAACCCGCTCCCAGGGCCAGAGTCGAATTGATCTGTTTGGCCAGTGAGAAATTGACCGCGGCAACACTCAACTCCTGGAAGAGTTTGGCGGTGATCGTGCCGGCCCCGTACGGAACACGGTCATCCCAGTCGACGTAGTAGCCCGCCGGAGTATAATAACCGACGGCCATGTTCAATCCGGCGTATTGCCAGTAGCCGCCCGCTCCGGCCGGGATATAGAAGTCGTACGAAACCTTTTTCTTGTTGAAATGTCTCGGCTCCAACTCCGGCGGATACTGCGCGAAAACGTCGCGCTGAAAACGCGTGTCCATTTCAGCCACAGGCAGGTTGGCTATGCTGTCGCCGTCTTTGATCTCGACGTGTGGACTCGAGAAATCAAAGCCGGCGCCGGCACCGCTGAGTTGTGTCAAACCGGCTGGATTCCAGTATATCGCCGTCCAATCATCGGCCAGGCCGACGAATGCCCCACCCATCGACTGGGCTCGGCTTCCCAGGCCTCCCCATTCATAGCCGGCGCCGTCGACGGACCGTGGGGTAATAAGGGCAACTGTGAAAACCATAAAGACCGGAATATGCCACGTTTGTTTGCCGGGTGAAAGCATCGATTTAGCTCCTTTCGCATCCTAAGCGAAAGATATTCTATCCGCTATTCGCCATCAAGGATAGCTTTTTTTTCAGAAGGACTCAGGTCATCGAGGCTTACGGCTCCCGCCCGATCCCAGAGTCGCAAGAACGTGACGCAGGCCGGCAAAACGAAGACGTCGCCGATCCAGGCGGCAACCATGGTAATGCTTGTGAACAGACCGAAATAGCGGATCGGTTTGAAATCCGCCAGAAGTAGAACCACGAAGCCGGCTGCGGTGACGACGGAGGTATAGGTGATGGCCGGGCCGGCCTTTTGTAGACTATTGTCTATTGCTTCCAACGTGCTAAAGCCGCACCATTTTTCTTGCTTGTAATGGGCCAGGAAATGCACCGTGTCATCGGCGGCGATGCCGATGGCGACACTGGCGATCATGACCGTGGCCGTATCGAAGGGAATATCGAGCAGCGCCATGACGGCAAAAACGGAAAAGATCGGCAGTAGGTTCGGCAGGACCGCCGCCAGGGCGGCCCGGGCCGATCTCATGAAACCGCCGATGACCATCAGAATCAAAACGCCCGCCAAAGCCAGACTGCGGATTTGTGTATCGATCAGCGCGTCCTCCGCCGCTTTTGACAGAGGAGCGATTCCGGTGATCGTATAAGTTGCCGGCGGCACAACGTTCTCGCGGACTTCTTTGTCGATGAATTCCTGGATCGACCGGAATTCACTATTGGCCATGCGCCGCACAAAGACGGATAGACGGAATGAAATTCGATCATCTTCTCGATGCATGTACTGGCGCATCATCGGTTTCATTGGATTCTCCCGCGTCGCCCGCGAGCGCAGTAAGGTAGGAATCGAGATTTTGTTAAAACACGCAGCGATCTCTCCGTAGTGAAGGGTCTTGGCCACTTCCGGCCGAGCGGCTATCCGGGTGCTCAACGCATCAAGCGTCTTGAGCATTGCACTGCCATCTTCGAGAGGGGCAGTCACGTCAACTTCGGTCGTGTACAATCCGGTCAGCTTCTCCCCGATGAACTCGTAGTCCTCTCTAATGGTCGAATCCGCAGGGAAGAACTCCAATACGTTCGATTCGATGCGGGCGCGAAGTGTCATCGCTATGGATAGTGCGAACGCGAACGATGCCAGGACAACTCCTCCTTTGTAGTGCCGACAAACGAACCGACCGATCGCCGCGGTCCAATGGGGGGCCTTCAGGGTAGTGATGCCGGAACCACGATGCAACGAACAAAGAATTCCCGGGACAATCAAAAGATTGAACACAAACGAGATCATGATGCCAATACCGGTGAAGATTCCGAATTCCACAACGGGTGGCATCTCCGATACGGACAAAGCGCTAAAGCCCAAAGCGGTCGTCACGTTGGACAAAAACACGGGTCGCATCACTTCCGTCAACGCCTGGTGAATGGCCTGCGCCGGGCTCACCTGGTTGCCGAGGTGGGCCATAAATCGGGACGCAATGTGGATACCGCCGGACAACGATAGCACGAACAACAGCGAGGGCATCACGACCGTGATGATGTTTAAGGACCTTCCGATGGCGACCGGAACGGCCACCGCCCACAGGGTCGAGACTCCCACTGCGCATAGAACGGCCACGACAGGCACGACTCCGTGTAAAGTCACGGCCAGAATAATGACTGAGACAACAACGGCCGCGGGGAGAAACCTTTTCGAGTTCTGCATAGAACCACGGTCCAGAGCGACGTTCATCAGCGGCGAACCAGCCAGATGCAGACGTGTCCCGCCAGCGGTGACGGCTGCGACAGCGGCTTCAATCCCTTCTACAGCGGTTTTCCGCGTGGTCGAGCCTTCGATCTTCTTGAGATAGACAACCATGCCGAACGTATGTCCATCCTCACCGAGCAGGAGGTTGCGGAAGATCGGGTTTCGGCGAATGAGGTCCGCCCAATCCGGCCGAAATTTCGATAGGAATTCGGCGGGTGTCGCCAGAGTGAAGACGTTTTCGACGTTCTGTATCCGCCGCAGACGGCCGGCAAGGTCTTTCTGCAAAGCCAGGCAGTCGGCAGAGAGAGGATCCTCGGCGGTTCCGGCAATGGCAACGAATTCCTCGTTGCCGTATTTGGCGAGAAAATCAGCATAGTCCTGACGCGCCGGATTCCGTGTGCTAAGCCAGACCTCGGCGGCGTTATCAATATGGACGTTCCGAAGAAGATAGGCGGGCAGAGCCGCGCTCAAAATGCAGGCAAGAGCCAGCTTGCCGCAGTGACGTGTGACAAATCCCGATATCTTGTCTTCCATCTTGTGCATGTTGCAGTCATTGGTCTGGGGACAACGTCAATCGAATGCGGCGTCCGACTCTGGATGTGTCATCGTTAAGAATCTATTTGCCTAAGTCTTCAAACCATAAGGTTCGATCAATCTACTGTGAGCCTTGAAATGATGCTGGCACTGATCCGGCGGTGTGCCGAGAACGTCGATCTTGGATAGGTCGCCCTGGCCCATGCCGGCTTCGGCCATGCTCTTCAGGTACATGATCTGGGTCGGATCGAAGCCCATCAGCTTGGTCGCTAAGGTATCCATCGCCAACGGATCGAGGCTGGCCATAGCGACCCTCATATCGACGGGTGTACCGCCGACGGGACCGTTGCCCTCCATCGCCTCGAAGCCGTCGATCACGCCCAAGTCGGGGTAGATCTCCTGGGCCAGATGGAACAAGTTGTAGTTGAGCAGCGACTCACGAGAAAAGGTGTACTCCGTGTGCATCAGGTGCTTGTCATTCGTCCTGTAGTCATTCATCGGCGCGCCCATCAGGACGTTCTTGAGCGACAGGGTCGTCACCACGCGGTCGTGCGTCTTCATTTTGGCGGCGGAAATGATATACAGATCGGGATCGAAAAACGTGGAGATAATGCGAATCGGCGTCGGGCGGTGACCCGGGCCGAATACGTAGCGATATTGCGACGGCTGCTTGTTCAGGTCCACAAGCTTGACGTTGTACTCCTTCTCGAGCGCCAGGTAGCCGTAGTTGTCATAGCCGCTGAACGTGCCTTCCCTGGAGATTGTGGATTCACCGATGGTGATCTGTTTCGTGTGGTGGGGCTTGAGGAAATCCAGGATGCCCCGGATCGCGTCAACGTGCGTCGCGGCAAGCTGGCGGTTCGTGACCACGAAGTTCGGCTTGAGGAGAATCCGTTTCTCGCCGATGGAAGCAACGACCTCGT
>CAYZAH010000265.1:0-1303 GCA_964475805.1 uncultured Pirellulales bacterium
GGCGGTTGCTATTCACGTTGGCAAATCTACGATAGATCGAACCATCTGAAATCGGCCACGAAGCCTTCGGGGGGAAATATTCTTTTCGTCGACGGGCACGTCCAATGGCGCCACTTCAAAGACATGGAGCATCGCTGGTTCTGGCAAAGTAATAGCAATCCCTGTTTCTGGTGGTAACGAAAGTACCGGGCAGATTTCAACCTACGGAAAGTCGATAGCCGAGACGAGCTTCTGATAAAGTGAGTTTCCATTCACCGAGCCGGTCATGATGACAATGCCGGTTCGCTTTCGCGGATCGAATTCGCAATAACACCGAAAGCCGGTCCCGTTCGAGCCGCTGTGCCAGGCGCGAATGCCGCCGTCGGCCATCTTGCCCACGACCCATCCTAACCCACGGTGGACGGAGACGCACTTTGCCCGACCGACCCGACGCGTCTGCCTTCCGAGTGAGCCTTGGACCTCGATGGTCGGCGTGAGCATTTGTCCGATGGACTCTCGGCTCAATGAGTATTCGGCGGACCGGTCCTCCTTCATGACTTCTATGATGAACCTGGCGTAGTCGTCGGGTGTGCAATACAGAGAAAAAGCCGCGTTGGCCTGGTCGAAGAGGTTCCGGTCGGGCTTGACCCGGCCGGCCTTGTCGTGCCCGGCTGAGGCCAACTCATCATGACGCGGCTCCCACACGTAGCTGCTGAGAGTCATGCCAATCGGTTCCAACAGCATTTCTTTCATGAGTGGATTCAATGATTTGCCCGTTATATGTTCCACGACGCGCTGCAGATACAGAAAGCCTTCGCCCGAATACCCATATTGGGTCCCCGGCTTGAACTTCACGGGCAGCGGCCCGCCTTTGCGCCAGCCCCCTTCTCGCCAGTTGGGAAAGCCCGTCGTATGCGTCAGAACCATCCGTGCAGTTATCAGCTTGTGGAGCGGCTCATTCTCCAAATAGGGTTTGTCGAGGTATTCCACTAACGGCCGGTCCAGGCCCAGCTTTCCCTGCTCGACTAACTTCAACACCACGTAGGTGAACACCACCTTCGACATAGAGCAAGCCTCGAACACCGTCTCGGGCGTGACCTTCTGCGTCCCGTCCGCGCGAACGACGCCATAGCCCTTATGCCAGGCGATCCGGCCATCCTCGATCACCGAAATCGACACCCCCGGAACGTTCATGTCCTCCATCAGCCTGGGCGTTAGAACGTCGAGCTGATGCGTCACCGACTCAAGATGGCTGTGTTTTTCAGTCTCAGCCGAAACCGCCAGGCCCCAGACAGGCACCTGACGGCGTTACGGCAAACGCGAA
>CAYZAH010000265.1:1313-6020 GCA_964475805.1 uncultured Pirellulales bacterium
GCTGATAGCCGTCTTCGATCGACGCTCCTCGACACTCCTGGCCGGGCGCAAACTCGATTGTCATATACAAAGGCAGACCGTCATCACCAAGCGTGAACGATACCGGTGCGTTGACGTCTTCCATAACGAATTGTGTGGGAGAAAGAGGTAGAAGTGTGAACGTGCCAGCCCCGGGGCTTTCGATGATCAAACTGCCATCAGCTTCCTTGATTCGGGCGGTGTAATCGTCCGGAAAACGATATTCACCCGTGTACTTGCTCAGGATGCCCGAATCCAGCTTGATGATATCGGCGCGTTTTGGCCTTTCGGCAAGGGGGACGAGCTCGGGATTAGCCTTCGGCTTCGAGACCTTCGCGGCGAGGATCATGCCCAGCAATTTCAGACGCTCATCGCTACCAACACCATGGCCCTCTTTCTTTGCGCACGTCGAGAACCCCAGGTCCCACCAGGTATCGACGCGGTGGACGAAGACCAGTTTTGCACCCGGCACGACGGTGATCCAATGCCCGCCGTAGCCGCTGGCGGTGTACGCCCCAAGCTCCTTGAACGGCTCAGCGCTGATGGTCCACCACAGATAAGCATAGCCGTACGTGTCGTCCTTGACGGAATACGGCGTGGTGCTTCCCTTGACCCAATTACTTGGAATGATCTGCTTGTCTTTCCACTTGCCTTCGCGAAGAAACAGCAGGCCGAATCGCGCCATATCTCTGGCGGACATCCGAAACGGATACGCGGGGTATATGGAGTGTTGCTTTTCCAGGTGATAATAGCCATCCTGCAATCTGAAATCCTGCATTTGCAGCGGCTCAGCAATTCGGTTTTGAAATTCTGTGAAGATCGTCGAGCCGGTTTGCTTCTCGAAGATGGCGCCTGACGTGTTGAAGTCCCAGTTGTTGTAGTAATAGAACGTCCCAGGCGCATGACTGCCTCGTTTCGGACGGGCCTTCTTCATGGCCTCGGTTTCGTAGGCCGCCGGATGATACACGCCGGAGCGTGCCATGAGCAGGTCTCGGACGCTCGCCTGTTTTTCGAGCGGCGTCAGGGGTGGCTTGTCGTCGATCCCTAATTCCGCCATCGTTTTATCCAGGTCGATATGACCCTCGGCCACGTGAATGCCGTAAAGGGCACTCAAGAAGCTCTTCCTGACCGAGTGACACATGTATCGCGTTTCGATGTCACCCCAATGGGTGACGACCGCGCCGTCATAGATAACCATAACCGCGGCCGAGCCGATCTGTTCGGAATACCGCCGGGCTTCGGCCAATTTCTCCGACGAGAAACCAGCCTCCTCGGGTTTGGCATACATAAGCCAGGTCCGGCCGGGATATATCCTCTCGTTAGAAATCGGACGCGTTGCACACGAGGCAAGGAGCAATACAGAACAAACGGCTACGAAGGATATGCAATGGCGGTTCATCTGACTACATCCTCACGATGGCCTCACTTGACAAAGTCCCGTCCCTCACGCTGGTCGGTCTCCCATTGGCGGGTCGTGGCAAAGACTTTGACTTCGAGAGGTTTGATTCGGGTGACAAGCTCACCTCGTTCGACCGTGGCCTTTTCGACGCCGTAGAGCAATTCCAGGGTCTGGCCGTTCAATTCGTTCAACCCACTCACTTCCACGCCCAAGTAGGGACGGTCATCTTCGTTGACCAGGATGATCGCCCACTCCCGGCCTGCACGGCGGACGGACAGCCTCACTCCGCGTGCCGACGGGTCCGGTTCCAGCTCTACCAGCGCCAGACGAGCCTGCGGATACTCCGGAGCTACGAGGACCGGCTGCAACGCCGCCAATTCGCTTGTCAGCGCGTAAAGCGATTGCCTGAACTCGGCGGACTTCAGGTAGTGCGATCCCCAATACAAAATGCCGCGTGCTCCGTGCACGATGGCGTCGTAGGCCATGAATCTCGACTGGGCAAACGAGGGGTAGACGAGCGTCTTGTGGCCGTAATAATCTCCCAGCTCGCTCCACGAAAATGCCTGCAAGACCATCCACACGGGCTTTTCGTCTCGGCCGACCTTTTTCCATCGTTCGGTGGCGTCGCCAACCTCAGGCAAGTCCGAGATGCCTTCCCGAACCGGATAGATGTCACAACCCGTCACGTCGATACAGTCGAGATACTGCCGGACGAATTTCAGGTCGCTCTTGGCGGCTTCGTTGATCCATATCTGACGCTTGCCTTTGTCGAGCGTGCGAATTAAGCGGGCCGCTTCGCGCAGCTTGGGAATGATCTGCCGAGCTTGCTCCTCGGAATACGCGACGGCCTCGGGACTTTGCTTCGCCCAGGCGTCGCGCGACTTGTAGATTTTTTTGGTACGATACAGCCCGCTCCAGGCGGTGAAGTTGTGCACGACCTCATCGGGCCCTTCCCAAACAGCTAAAGCCGGATGCGTCACGACGGACTCGATCTTCTTCCGCACGCCGTCACTGGCGCCTTGCTGCATCGGCACCACGATCCAACCGAGCATTCCTACCCCGGCCGCGCGATCCAGGTCAGCCCGGTTGCCGCACCGCACAAGGTTAATCCCCGCTCGGGCCATCCTTTCCAGCGAGGCATCGTCTTTGGGCAGCTCGTAGCAACCGATAGGAAACAAAGGATTACCGTCCTTGATCAGGAAGCCGGCATTATTCAGATCGCTACCTCTGGAAGGTCTCTCGATGGATGTCTTACCAAAGACGAGAAGGAAACGGTCGGGCGCTGGATGAGCATTTTCAGACCAGAGATGGAAACCTGCCTCGGTCATCTCCCGGATGACCATTTCAGGCTCGATCATCCTGCGATGGCTCGCCTCGCGCCGGGACAATGGTTTGCTCGCCTGGCGATCCAGGATGTAGACACAGCCCGTCGGCAATAGCTTCTCATAGAGCTTCGTCAGCAGAGTCTTACCATGAAAGAGCAAATGATAACTATCCAGGAAGAAAACCGCATCAATCGGTCCGCCCGGCAGGTTCGGATCTCCCTGCTGAGTGAGAACGGAAGGTATGGAGACGCCCGGAGGCAACGGCTCTCTCTCGTTCTTCTGTGTGGCCCATTCCTCCAACACGATCTCCAGCCCCTGGCCGGTAGAATTCTTGAGGATTGGAGCAATCAGATTGCGCGCCTGCCCGTGCGCGATGAAGACCGGTCTTTGATATGGGTGGGAAGGGCGGAGAAACAAGCGGGAACATTCTTCCACGTTAATGGGAGCAAATGGGTCCGGGTCGCGGCCGGGCTTGCTGAGCTTTTCAGGACGTTGAAAGACAAGAACGAAGTCGTCTTTGGTGTGCCAGTACTGTTCGGCACATTCGACAAAAGCGAATCCTTCCTCTCTCGCCTCTCGCACCACTGTTGTTTCGGCGATCCAGTAGTGCTTCGTCTCTCGGCGCGAGCGCTCGACCCAGTCCTGTAGGGTTCCCCGTCGTCTATCGACAATGGCCAAGTAGCCGCCTGGCTTCAAACTCCGCCAGATGGCCCGCAACATCTGACGCGGCTTGGCGAAATGGTGATAGACGTGGTTCATATAAACAAGGTCTACGGAATCCGCAGGCAAGCACGGATCGTCACTCCGACCTAACACGGGTTTCACGTAGTCAAGGTTTCGTCTCTGGGCTTCGGCTTTGAGCCTGTTGACCATGTTCTGCTCGATCTCTTCCGGGAAAACCGCTCCGGTCTTGCCCACGATATCAGCAAATACCCATGTATCCCGGCCGCCTCCGGCCCCGATGTCGGCAATCACCGCGCCTTTGCCTAGCCCAAGATGTGAAACCAATGCGCGAACGGAATCGGGCCGATTAGCCGGCTTGACGATTTTGCTGTCGTCGGGATTCGACGCCGCGACGAACGAGGATATCTGCAACACCACCATAATGAGTATCGCAGTCTTCCAGCAACGACGTGAGCCTTTTTGGTCTTTCATAGTGTTTCTCCAAGAATTGTGGTGCTATATCCAGCTTTCAGTCGAGTGTCCGATTGATCGTACCGTCCGGCAGCATATTATCAGGATGGTTAACGGTTATGATTTCCGAAGCGGGTCTTCGGTGTCTTTGTACTGCTGCCGGAGTTCCGTCAAACGCTGCTTCAGGTTCGCGATCACGTCCGCGTATTTGGGATTGTCGTATTGATTGACGAACTCTCGCGGGTCCTCGCCCAGATCGTAGAACTCCCAGCATTGCTCCGGCTGACGGTTCATTCGAAGCAGGCCGTAGTAATAGATCAGCTTGTAGCGCTTGGTCCGAACCCCGTAGTGGCTGGGCCGCTCCTTCTGGTACGCCCAATAGTGGTAGTACATCGCGTCGCGCCAGTCATTCGGCGAGTTGCCCGTCAGATTCCGGCGGAAGCTTCGACCTTGCATGGAACCGGGAATTGCCGCCCCCGCGTAGTCAAGGAACAGCTCCGCAAAATCCACGTTCAAGATGATGTCATCCACCTTTGTCCCCGGCTTGATCTCTCTCGGATAGCGAATCAAGAACGGCATACGAAGCGATTCTTCGAGCATGAACCGCTTGTCGAACAGGTTATGCTCGCCGAGGAAGTACCCCTGGTCGGACGTGTAGATGACGACGGTATCGCGAGTAAGGCCGGTCTGGTCCAGATACGCCAATAGCCGGCCCACGTTGTCGTTAATCCCGGCCACCGTGCGAAGATAACTCTTCATGAACTTCTGATACGTCGCTTTGCGGATGCCCTCGGCATCTAAACCCTGTGTCTGAAGCCGCGGCGGCGGGTA
>CAYZAH010000266.1:0-5985 GCA_964475805.1 uncultured Pirellulales bacterium
TCGTTTTCCTTCCACCATAGAGACATACCTCGGCTCCCGGCGCCGCCGAGATAGTCAGGCCCGCATCGCGGCTATCCAGCACGAGCGGCTCATCGAAGAAGTATCGGCCCGCTTCGACAACGACCTTGCGCGGCTGTTCGACGCCCTGTGTTCGAGCCGCCCGGCAAGCGGCTTGCAACGTCGCAAACGGACCATCCGTCCGATCTGCATTAGGTTTCGACAACCGGCCCGACCAAGAATCATTGCCACTTACTGCGACAAAGAACGTCTTCTCTTTGGCGTTCGTAGCCCGGGCGAGCGCCGGCAAGGAACCTGTAACAAGTAATAGACACGATACGAAAAAACATCGCATTTTCATCATTTTGCTCCCTCGGAGGATACCGGCAGCCAAACCGCCATTTCGTTTTTGCCCCGGTGCGCCCAGGCGTAATAGGGAATGGCGGTTACGTCCACATTTTTCAAGACGGTTTGTTCGTCTTGCTGTTTTTGGCGGATCTTCCCCTGACCGGAGATAGTCACTACGCCGCCCAACAGATCACGACGGTATTGCGATTGGAACTCCACGTCCGGCGGCAAAACAAGATTCGCCACGCCTTGCGGATTATCCGCTCCCTCGAAACAGTAGACAATGGGACCCCGCTGGAGGGCGATTCGTCCCGTATCGGCCTCGACTTTCTTGTTGGCGTGCACTCGCCGGACCGGCATCGGCAAGTTCAGCTCGATGACGTCACCTACTTTCCACGACCGGCGAATCGGCACGTAGCCTTTCACGATCTCCAGTGGGACGGATTCGTCATTGACGCTGAGCGTTACCTTGCGCTGTTTCCAATCCTTGGGGCCGAGGTCTGCGTAGAAATACAAATCGCTCGGCACGGGACGCTCCTGTGTCCAGCCCGGGATGCGAACGCAAACGGTGAACACTTTCGCAGCGGCTTGAGATTCCGGCTCGACCATGATCTTCACGCGACCCTCCCACGGATACCGCGTCTGCTGCGTTACTCGCACGGCGTCGTCGCCCATCCGGATCGTCGCGCCCCCGCTGACGAAGAGATTCACGTACACACGATCCTCGCCGGTTGCGTAAGCATATCCGGGTAAAGACGGCATGAAACGCACGATGTTCGTCGGGCAGCACGCACAGCCGAACCACGGGCTTCGCTGATATTTGCCGTCGCTGGCCAACGGGTTGGGGTAGAAGAACCTGTCCCCACTCAGTGAGATGCCGGAGAGGAATCCGTTGTAGATGATACGTTCCAGGACGTCGATGTACTTGGCGTCGCCGTGCAACAGCGCCATTCGGTAGTTCCACATCGCGTTGGCGATAGCGGCGCAGGTCTCGCAATAAGCAGTTTCATTTGGAAGTTCGTAGCCGTCGCCAAAGGATTCACCACCGCTACGGGCGCCGATGCCCCCGGTGACGTACAACTTCTTTGACACGACGTCTTCCCACAGCCGGTCGAGCGCGGCGATGTATTCGGTATCGCCCGTCAGGGCAGCCACGTCCGCCATGCCGGAGTATAGATAGCCGGCCCGGACGGCGTGGCCGACCGCGACACTCTGTTTGGTCACGGGCTTGTGGTCCTGGCAATAAGCGCCGTAGAGCTTGTGCCCATCGGCCCGGCCTCGCTCGTCGAGGAAGAACTTGGCCAGCCGTAGATATTTCTCATCGCCCGTGACGCCGTACAGTTTCACGAGACCGATTTCGATTTCCTCGTGGCCGGGCACGTCGTGCTTCTTGTCCGGTCCAAAGACGCGGTCAATCAGGTCGGCGTTCTTGATCGCCACGTCGAGAAGCGTCCGCTTGCCCGTCGCCTGGAAGTGCGCCACGGCGGCCTCGTACATGTGCCCCACGTTGTAAAGCTCGTGGCTCGATTGCAGGAACGACCAGCGCGTCGGGCCGGTATCTCCGGGCAAGTTGTTCGGATCGATCGTGCGGCACGTATAGAGGTAGCCGTCCTGCTCCTGGGCCGCCGCGATCTTGGCGATAAGACCGTCCAGATATTGGTCTAACTCGGGGTCGGGGTGAAGATGCAGAGAATATGCGGCTCCTTCGATGACTCTGAAAACATCCGAGTCGTCGAACCGGATGCCCTCGAACTTGCCTTTCATCAGGCCGCCGGCCTTGGCGAAATTGTCGATCCGTCCGGTCTCTTCGCATTTCTTGAAATCGTAGGGAATTGTGACCTGGCGATTCGTCTGCAAGCGCGGCGTCCAGAATTCATCCGCGAAGGTCACATCCGTGAACGGAACCGCCGACAGACTCTCAGGCTTCTGAACCTGACAGCCCGTCACACATAGGAACAGACCTACTACTGAGGCCGTCATCGCATGATTCTTTACTTGCCTTGCCCTTTTCATTCTCAACTCCTTTCAACAGTAGTCGGGCCTACGAGCTTATAGCGAATACCTCGCCAGCAAATCGTCCGGCCGAAGGCGGAAGCCGCGATAAGACCCAGCAGCAACAGCGACCAGAGCCAGAACCCGAGGATATCAGCCGTACGAGCAGCACTCATTTGAGCTTTGATTTGAGTGACGCCTTTGGTGGAGCTGCGATCACAAATCGCAGATCGCAAATCCAAAATCCTCATTGCCATTCGCTGGCGCAGGAATGCGGCGCCTAATTGACTCGCGAAAAACACAGCCGATACGGCGGCCAGGAGCGGCAGACTCTCATGCCGAGTTCTCGCGGCGTAGATGGCCAGCGTCGCGCCTCCCCACAGTCCTAACACTGAGTACAGGCTGCCGAACAAAGCAACCCACCAGCCCGTCGGGGTGGTCACTCGCGTAATTAAGAACTGCCGCCGGGCAAACTCGAAGAGGCTCCGCCACGTGGCCCTCTCATGGGAGGCTACCAGACAGGCCGGAACGAAAGCAACTCTCAGGCCAGCTTTTTTGACGGCGTAACTCAGCGATAAATCATCGCTGAGCGCCTTGGGCCAGATCTGATCGAGTCCCAACTTACGAAACATGTCGACCCGAATGGCCATGGATCCGCCCCACGCCTGGTTGAAAGGCGTCGGGCCGAGCAGTTGAGCGATCGTGGCGTTCATAGCCGACAGCGCCAGGCTGGCCAGGTTGTTTTCTTTCGGGACGTACCAGCGGTAGCCCGTGGCGGCGCCGTTCTTGGGCTTGTGAAGAGGGTACATCAAGTGGTCCAGCCAGTCGCTGCGAATGCACACGTCGGAATCAGCAAAGGCGAGAATCTCGACGTCGTCGCCGACCTTCTCGTAGCAATAGAGCAGGTTGTGGATCTTCTGGCTGCATGACTGCCCGGAGCCGGCCACGAAGACCTGTACCTCCCGGGCTTTGGAGCCGGCCTCCAGCCGTGCTTTCAGATCGCACAACGGGCCGTAGGCGGGGTCAGACGCCTCCGCCACCACGAACCACAAAAGATAGTCCTCGTAGTCCAGGTTGAAGAACGAGGTGATATTCTCTTCAAACGAAGAATCCAGCCCTTTGCATGGTACGATCAGCACCGTGCGGGGCCAATACCCCCAGCGTTTCTTCCGGTGCTCGTTCATAGCGTAGCGATAGTTGCCGTAAATGTAAAACAAGAAGACCAGTTGCGAGGCGATAGCGGCCAGAGCGATGTAGTTATACCAATCCATGTATGTCGTTCCCGCGAAGGCGGGAATCCACCAAATTCCTCACTTCTCCAGGTCCCGGCTTTCGCAAGGGTGGCAGCGGGGAATCAGTCTTAAGTCACTTCGAGTGTCCCGGCCACGCGGTATGTTACTCCACCGAGGCCAGGGGCACGATAGATTCCATCAGTTGCTCAACAGTATGGGATTGTGCCAAATCCAGCGGGAGCAAGCAACCGTGATTGTGGTTGGAGGCGAGAATTATGAGGTTCCGGCCCGCCTGGCACCTTCCTTGTTCCTGGGGCTGATGGCCGAGTATGAAGATGTCGCTATCGAGGATCTCCGCCATACGGTCGAGCAGCGCCTGGCTGTGCTTCCTGCCCCATGTCAGCAGATACGCCGATCCCGGCCTGACGATGTCGTTGACCTTCAGTTGTCTTTGTAATATCCCCGGATCGAAGCGGTCGGCAAAGCGGTCGCTGGGCAACGAATGGGACGCCCATACCCTGTTCTCACATCGAACTGCCAGCGGCTGCGAGAACAGGAACTGCTTGGTAGCCAGATCGACTTCCGACACGGCGTCGTGGAACTGGCGTTCCATCGCCGAACGCATGGCCCGGTTCATTTCCCGTCCGTCTTTCATCACCTCGCTATTGTTGATGTACGCGGTATCATGGTTGCCCAGAATAACGTGGACGCGGTCGGGATAGATCAGTTTGTAACGGACAATGTCGTACAGGAGCGTATAGGAAAGACAGCCTCCGTAGGCGTCCTCGGGGCCGCCGTGGATAATTTCCTGGAAAAGAACGTGCCTGTCGGGATGCCCGTCCAGATCGGCAAAGGCAACAATCTTCTCGAAATTCCTTCGATGCCCGTGCAGGTCACCGGTGAGGATCAGGTCGCCTTCGGCGGGCAGATGAACCACATTAGCACGTCGAAATTTGTCCGCGTGGTTGGCCTCGATGCCCTCTTTCAGCAGGTCAATGACTGTTGTTTGAGGCATTCTTGCTCGTCTTGATTTTGCCCCCAAAGATACTTCGGACCATCAGGTCCAGCCTCGAAACGACCGTCATCATGTTCGCCGGCCGCTGTGCCGCATCCTCCTCGATGCAGTCCATGACAAGTTTTGAAATCCCCAGCGGTATTTGCCTTTTCACCTCGTGAGGCGCCCGCCTCGGCACGGTCACGGGCAAGCCAAACTTGTTCTTTTTGGGGATCAGGGTCGGGGCGTGTTTTCCCGTCAAAGCCCAGTACATCGTTGCTCCGAGGTTGAAAATGTCTGTTTTCGGACTCAAAGGCTTGCGATGCACCTGTTCGGGTGCGATATAGTCCGGTGTTCCCTGGATTCGCGTCTTGATGGTCCCGATCTTGCAGCTCTGGCCCAGATCGATGATTTTGATTGAGCCGCTCTTGTTAATCAGGATGTTGTTGGGCTTCATATCGCAATGCACGAATCCGTGCTGATGCATCGCGTTGAGCCCGCTGGCGACCATTCGGAACACGAGCAGCACGTCGCCCAGACTCAGCGCGGAGCTGTCTTCGAGGCTCTTGCCGTCGAAATATTCCATGGAGAGCAGCATTTCCCGCACCCTGAACATGCTGCGTACCTTCCTGAGATCGTAGCATTTCCGCACGTACGGGTGGTCGATCTGGTGGGCAACCTTGTGCTCGACCTCCACCTGCTCGAAGATCCGGGAGTCCTCCGGCTTCTCGAAAATGACCCGTTTGAGGGCCACCGTCATGTTATTTTCTTCGTCGGCGGCTAAATAAATTGTACTGCGGGCCCCGGTTCCGAGACGCCGAATGATCGTAAACCCGCCCACATCAAGGATGTCTTTTGCCATATAGATACAGTATTATTACAGTCAACCCAGGAGCTCACTCACCGTCGGGTGCGAACTTTGGCGTTCTTATGATGCGCCGAACGGACCATTTGTTCGCTCGATTCACCCACCTGATGGCGAAATCCTTGTTTGTATAGGACCCTGACCAGCCCACAATTTCGGTGATTGCTTCCCGCTGTGGCGACCCGCCCGCCGTGCTGACACATGATCGCGGCAGCTTTCGGCGGGCAAGACACCCCAAAACACCTAATCCACCCTTATATCGAACACTAAGCCGGGCTACTTAAGCTCGGTAAAGGGGGGCAGTATACAACACTTTTGTTTATTCATCCAGCTTGGAGGAGATTTTTGTGATATCACGCAAAAAACAAGTACTTGACAGGGCCGTCGGGATTGGAGTAATATCCCGGCCTGAATCGGACGAATACAGTTCGTGATGCTCCGGACGTCAGGCGTCCGGGTCAACGGAATTCCCCGATAGCTCAATTGGTAGAGCGAGCGGCTGTTAACCGCTAGGTTGTAGGTTCGAGTCCTACTCGGGGAGTTGTGGGAAAGGCAGA
>CAYZAH010000267.1:0-5979 GCA_964475805.1 uncultured Pirellulales bacterium
GTCAGTAACCGGCTCCGCCTTCCACGACTGTGAATAACACAACGCCGCCAGCACGGCGACCGACTGGCTCAGCCATTGCTCGATCGAGCTGCGCACAAATCGCTCGTGACTCTTGCGGTTGTATTCCGGCAGCCGCTCCGTGACTCTGAACACGTGAGGCACCATCCTCGAAATGAACGGACTTGTCGACAATCGAAGAGAAAGAAAGACTGCACACATCGCGCCAACAGGTGCACCTACCACCAGCCCGACGTCACGCATGTCGAATGCTAAGCGGAACAGAGGAGTGAGGATGGCCATGCCAACGATGGCTCCGACCATCGCGCTGACAGCGAGCCTGCCGGTTTTTGGCTTGGCGTCCCGGGCCGGCTCGGGCACTTGTAATGGGCTTTCGACCGCACCAAACATTAAGGCCAGCGTTGCCACGGAATGGTCGTCAGATATTGCGCCGCCACTAATCGCGGAAACCCAGGCCGGGCTGAGCAATTCCTTCTTCAGAAAGGACCGCAACCTCGTTTGTGCGATACCGAAGTCTGTACTCGCGGGGCGACGGTTTGCCCCTGCGGCCGCGAAGTACTCCTTTGCGCCATCCCTGACCAAATCGCTGCGGAGTTTCGTCGTTGCCGCATACGCCTCAAGAATCTTCTCTTTAAGGTCAAGCATGAACGAGCAACTCCTTTAGCCGATGCTTCCTGTTCTGGTCCGTCACCAGTACTTTACGCTACGCCTATCATAATAGCATAACGTGCAGTTTGATCTCAACGCCTCTGAATGTCAAGCGCGTTATGACGCCCTCCTTTCGTGGCGGAAACCGTAGTCTCCTTTTGCTTGTATCGGTCGTTTATAGTGTCGCGCATATGTTTGTTCGATGGGCGGTCACTTTCGGACTGGCCAGATAGGATTCCAGCTTCATGTCGAGCCACAAATTACTATCATTGTTATGCTCGTAGTACATATCGGACAGTGCTCTGAGCTTGTCCAGAATATCCTTGGGTGCCCTTCCGTAGAAGTCCTCGTTATCTCTGTATGGCCCAACCAGCATCCCGCTGCGACCATCTTCGATGTACTCGGGCGGGCCGCCGCTCCGTGTGGCGATGTTGATCCCTCCGTTCCTGGCCGAACGCTGGTCCGAGGTACCGCAGGCTTCCTTTTCCGGCAGAGGGCAATTGACGCATATATCGGCCCCGATGGCCTGCATTTTGAGAAGCGTGGTATCGGCATTTGGCACGAAGACAAACCGTCCCTTCAACTCGGGTCTCTGCATCCAGCTAACAAAATCCTCGACCCATCTCTCCTCGTGAGAACCCTGTGGGGCAATCCCGCCAATGACCACCTGCATTGCCAAGCCCTTCATCCTGCCCCAGATCGTGTCAACCTCCTCGTCTCTATCGGCACAGATGACGTGGATCGCGTCCTTCAAAATGGGCAATTGACTCTTGTACTGCACCATCCTCCTAACCATCCACACGGTCGGCAAAACAGGGTCCAAAGTCACGCCCTGTTCAGCGATGACCTGGCCTCCCTTGTCGGTCATACCGGCGGTTCTCTTCTTGACTTCGGCCAAGGCGAGTGCTTTGCCTTCTGCGCCTGTGCTATGCAAGGTCTCTTTGCCGAGAGCGGCCCCGTTGAGTTCCGCTTCCAACAATTGATCCATAATCCATGCGTCACCGGAACCGTTGAGTACCGACTCTATCGGCCTGTTGCAAGCCGGGAAGAGGGTCTCGGTGGCATCGGCGTGCTCGGCGCTAACTCCGTTCGCCACGTCGCAGATTTCAAGCGCGCCCTTCGAGAAATCTATGAAGCATCGGCCATCTTGCTGCACGGAGAATTTCCCCCACAAGTGATGGTGATTCGGCCAGGGGAATCTCATCGCGTATCGCGCTCTGGCGATATCGCCGCCGGTGAGCCTGTCGACGCAGAACTTCTCCAAGCCCGCGGGGACAACCGTGTGGTTTGTGTAGACCACCGCCGTCCGGTCGAAGGTTTCGTCGCCCTTGATTATTGCAGCGGCTGCGGCCACGTGGCCTTCATTAAGATGCAGGATATCCGGTACGACGTTCATGCGTTTAAGCAACTCGTGGACGCACTCCGCAAACACTGTCTCCTGCAGGAAGCGGTGCTGCCGGCCATGGCCGTGATGCGTCCTGTCGTCTGGATAAAGGACGTCAAAGACCTGAGGACAATAGAAGAGGTAAAGAATCGTTCCCCCGCGACAAATGCGATATACGTTCACATGGTATTGCCGCTCGTGGGCGGTATTTTCGCTATCCCAACCCCACACGTCAAATTCCAGCGTTCTTCCTTCCCGGTCCACCGCGCGTGCAACAGGCTGGTCCTCGTAAGAGACATCCCTGTACTCAATATGCTGCCTGCCGTTTCTGATTGCCTGGACCAGTCGCTTTTTGTAGAGGGGCATACAACCAAAAGCCCTGTCCAATCCTATCGTGCTGATCCCTTCAAGTTTGTCGCCAAAGTATATGCCTAAACCGCCTCTGACGTTCGCTTCGCGGGCATCCCCCTGTAATTCTGGTATGCAACCTTCCATGGAGAGAGTAACCAAGATCTTGCCTTTCAACTCAGGAGTGTGCTCGTCTACCCATGAGATGTTTGGTCTTATCATAGAATCTCCTTGCTTAATCATCCACGTTGTGCGCATCTTGATCCGCTCGTTTGGGCTGGTACATCTTTTCCGAAAGATTCACAAGAAACGTAAAGGGACATCTTTCCTTTGGGTGGTGAGTCCCGGCTGCAACCACTACGTGGTTTTCAGTCGTGACGAATGTACCATCGCGGCCGAAGTGTAAACTCCTCCTTGCCGCACCGGATGGGCGTTAATCATACAGCCTCCTCACGAGATACAAAAGAGCACATCGACAAACTCAGACATACTCTATAAACTCAACAACCAAATGTATCTGCATAAACCAACAACACTCAGTTTACCACATTTGGCCTATCAATGCAAGCATTTTTTTGGCTCGGCGACTACGCCCCCTTTGCCTTTCTCTGCTTCAGCAGATGGGGAAGGTAGTAGACGGCAGCCTCACGTAGTGTCCCGTTCGACGACTCTGCGGCACGCCTGAGCCTCCCCTCAATGTCCAGACGACTTTCCTTGAGCAATATGCGGTCCAGCCGGAGCAACGTCTGCCCGGCCGCACTCCGCACAGAAGGTATCTCGCAGGAAAGGGCGTCGGTGAGATAGTCGGCGGCTTCAACCATGTTAATGCCTTTGCGAAGCACGGCGTTGAATAGATTCTCATCACTCGCCGAGGCCATCTCGGAAATCAATCGCACGGCGTCGAGATGATCCGGCAATTGAACCCCCAGGACCATCGCGTACATGTCCACATAATCTCTCAACATTCTCAGCCAGCGATGATCGGTGTGAAAGGCGTTGAACGATAAGTCGCAGTACCGTTCTTTCCTGGGTATTCCCTGGTCGTCAAGATAGTTGAGGCGCTTGCCGTTATAATAGATCTCGACGGCGTCGAACAAGGCCTCAAGGAGCGCCTCGCCTGTAAAGCCGGCGAACTTTATGCCATTCGAGGGATGCCTCGTGTCACCGAAACGCCTGTCCGAGACGGTCCTCTGCAAGCCGTCCTGGTGGTGTGCGATGACCGGCGTTCCGCCTGCGTGCGCTTCTTGCTGGCTGATCCCGCATGGCTCCCCAACGTCGCCGCCGGAGGGCATGACAAAATACTGGCTGCCAAGATAGACGTCACGGTAGAGCGAGGGCGGTAAAGAGCCTTCCGGATAGTATGCAAATTGCCCTTTGAACCTGGGCAGGCTCGCGATTCGCCTGAGATGCATGTCGAATCGCCTGCCATCGAAGCTGTCCTCGACCCGACCGCAAATGACGTATTGTATTCGCTTGTCGAACGCCAGGAAATGTTCGAGTACCGTCGGCCCATCCATGCGCCACGGTTCATATAGCACACGGCGTCGTCCACCCTCGGTGTAGACCTTCCAGTCGACCAGCAGCTCAAAACCTTTCTGCTTGCAGATACGATGGAGCATGCCGAATATGACATGGTTTGTGTTCTCGTCGTCTGGTTCGAGCTGTATATGGCTATCCGTCTGAAGCCTGAGTTTCGCGTGTTGCTTCATTTTGGTGCATTTGAGGAAAAGTCTCCGCCGGGCCGACGGTCGATATGTTTCCAGTATGCTCTTCTGAGTTTTGAACCAGAACCTTTGGCGCGCAGCCATATTGAAACCATTTCGCCTGGCGAAGAATCGACCGGCGGCCTCCTTTTCAGCAAAACTGTTGGCGTGGCCAAATACCCAAGGCTCCTCAAGAATCCTCTTCTTCACAGCCTTGCTGACCGTGCCGATAAAACGAGAGGCTTTGAGCATCGTGTGCATCAAGTCTATCTCGTGTCCGCTGCTACTGTCCGGATTCACGGCCAAATCATAGTGCTGATCCGGGGCCAGCCCGAGAACAAGGCAGTAATAATCGCGCTTAACAGGATTAGGTTCATCAAGCACGATGCCGTACGAGGGATGAGGATTGTGCATAATGCTCCCCGTCTGACTCTTAGCAAAATGGGGATCATTCTTATACTCCTGCCAGCGTTCGAGATAGGCGGGAAGGACCCATGTAGGCCATTCGTTGGTCTGGATAATCGAGGGATAGTAGTTGTAGGATCTCAGCGCCTCCAGCGCCCCTTGCGAGACAATGCGCGCTCTTCGCAGCTTGTCCTCCGACGTGAAGCCCCCATAGGGTACATCGAGATACTTGGCATTTTCCAAGAAGAGAACGTCAATCCTGGACCGCTTGCCATGAGAGCGCCGTAACGCGCGCGTCCTAAGGACATTGACCACTTCCGCGTGTGCTTCCCAGCCTACGGATTGCGCCCGCTCGTCGAATGTCGGGAACTGTATCGAGAAACTGTGTCCCTCGTACTTTGGATTGTAGTTTGCAAATATCCTGTCCTTGTTACACTCGTAAAGTGGAGTGACAATCACAACGTGGAAACCCAGCTCGCTGAGAACATCGGCAATGTCGGTCGTATAAATCCCGACGCCACCGGCGCTGCCGCTGAATTTTGATTCGGGGGAAATCAGCGCGATCGTGCCGACGTTGATGGACTCCAGGATATCGACCGCGGCCTGATGTATGTCCGTCGTGAATTGACGTCCCTCGTTTACCGCGATGCGCATCAGGAACTCGATAATCTTGCTCCTCATTGCCTCGTCATTCTCGCTTATCTCCCCAAGAAGCGTCGAGAGTTCTGCGATGCCGAGTTTCTGGTGCTTGACGATCCAGGAAACCGTTATCTTAAAGAGGGCTGCAAATCTTTCAAAACCGCCTTTGCTTTGTTCGCATGCCTTTGCAAAAGCCCTGGCAACGTAAGAATGCTCTACTCTGTACTGCTTGCCGTATCTCTGATATCGCAGAAGGGAATCAGGTATCATGCACACTTCGCTGATGGACTTGTCCCTGCAGATAATCTCGTAGACGTGGGACGACACGGGAGAGAGAATCCCCCCGAGCCCCAAATGGAGCAATTCTTCCCCGGACCAATATGCTCTTTTGCCTCTTCGGGTTCGCCCCTCCGCATTATTGTATCTCTCCACAATTTCGTAGGTCTCGTCGGGGGCTATATCAGCAACCGGCCGAGAATCACTCGCGTCCTGTAATGTAAAGTTGAACTCCCTGGAGACTGCCTGCTGGCCCTCATGGTGTGGATTCGGAAAGTTGAACACGCATAACAGCCTTTCCTCTTTATATGATCTGAGAAAGGCGGCAATCCGACCGTTGTAGGTCTCTATCGGAATGATCTTCCCTTTGGTAAGGGCAGGATGCTCGTCGGCAAATCTGTACAGTCTCCTCAGGTAGGAACCGAAACCTCGGAGCAACGGATAAGAATTCAACAACTGTTGTCTCGCTTCCGCTTCCCCGTGCCACGGATGCGAGAGCCGGTTAAACGTCCAGTGTTTCCAGCATTCCGTGTAGGCGGCGTTGAAACGCTCTCTCAT
>CAYZAH010000268.1:0-5977 GCA_964475805.1 uncultured Pirellulales bacterium
ATGTCGTGGGTGGCCTTTCAGATCACACCATCTCCCTTCCCACCGTAGAGATGTATGACCCTATAGCCAACACCTGGGAAGCGAAAGCTGATATGCCAACAGAAAGACTTGGCTTATCCACCAATGTGGTGCGAGGCAAAATCTACGCCATCGGTGGGTTGCCGGGAGCGGGTGTCGTAGGAGCAGCTTGTCCAAAAGTGGAAGAGTACGACCCTGTTGCGAATACCTGGGTGGAAAAAGCGGACATGCCAACAGCACGACTTACCTTTGCCAGTGAGGTGATCGATGGAAAAATCTACACTATTGGTGGGCACTTAAGTGAACCCGGCGACTCCGGAAACATTTCTTCAAGGGTGGAGGTTTATGACCCAGCTACCGACACCTGGACACGAAAAGCTGATATCCCGACCGCAAGAACGGGATTATCCGCCGGCATGGTGGACGGGAAGATCTATGCCATTGGAGGAACGGCCGGATCCCCCTGGAATGGTTTGCGCACAGTGGAAGCCTATGATCCCGTCACCGACACCTGGACGCGGAAAGCTGATATGCCCACGGGGCGGTATAACTTCTCCATAAGTGTGGTGAATGGGAAAATCTATGCTATCGGGGGAGTGCCTGGAGTTTCCTCCGGCTTGCAGACAGTGGAAGTGTATGACCCCACAACCGATATCTGGGTGAAGAAGGCGGACATGATAACCGGGAGACTTGCTTTGGCCACCGCTACGATTGGCGGGAGAATTTACGCCATTGGCGGCTGTGCAACCCTCAGACCTTTTCAGCCCGTGTTTTCAACGGTGGAAGAGTATGACGCCGGACTCGGAGTCCGATCACCTGACTTCAATGGAGATGGTGTTGTGGACATGAAAGATCTCCTTAGACTCATCGAGTCCTGGGGCCAGAATGATCCAATGGTTGACATCGCCCCCCTACCGTTTGGTGATGGAATCGTGGACGTCTTAGACTTGGAACTCCTGATGAGCTACTGGGAACAACCCGTTGATGATCCCACACTCGTAGCCCATTGGTCACTGGACGAAATAGAGGGAATTATTGCCTACGACAGTGCTGGTCTGAACGATGCCTTTGTCATTGGCGGCGCCGCGTGGCTTCCCCACGGCGGACAAATAGACGGCGCTCTCCAATTAAACGGAATCGATGGCTGTGCCATCGCCAGTCCGGTCCTGAATCCGGCAGAAGGTCCCTTCAGTGTCTTAGCCTGGATTAATGGTGGTCTGCCGGGACAAGCAATCGTGTCACAACAAGGCGCGGTCAACTGGCTGACATCAGACGCCGAGGGTAACTTGATGACAGAATTGAAGGTTTCCGGCCGCTCTGGAAATCCTTTGCAGTCTCAAAGTTATATCGTGGACGGTGATTGGCACCGTATCGGTTTTGTGTGGGACGGGTCATACAGAATGCTCTATGTAGACGATATGCTTGTGGCTAAGGATGCACAGGATAACTTGGAAGCTTCACTTGGCGGCTTGTACATTGGTACCGGCAGTGGAATGCAATCCGGAACCTATTGGTTAGGCCTGATCGACGAGGTTCGCATCTATAACCGGAGCGTGCGTCCATAGCCAACATGGCGGAGGCGGAACCTGCGGTTCTGACGCAGTCACGAGAGCATCCGCTCCACAACCTATCGGTATATTCCATTTTCCGCGCGTCTCTGGGTCGGAAACGGTCGGATGGTCATTCGCCGAGGTTGACGTTGGTGAGGTTCGCTGTCGTATGTGCGCCTCCCCCAACACAGAAACAGGATGCCGAAGAAGAACCTATCGACTCAAAAAAGCGTCCCATACCATTATGTCCACGCCAAGTCGCGGAAAGTCAGCCAACTTGAGTGTATTCTTTCTGGGTCGGTCCAGACAAATCTGGCGTGAGCAGTGACTATGGGCAGATTGCCTGGCTTCACGCAAAGACTCCGGTTTGTGCCGAGACTCTGTCTGGACATCAAAGCTGTTGTCATGCCTGTAGGAGTAGGATATAATCGCGACTTATCATGAATTGCGCTGCGGATTGGCTGTACCAGAGCCGAGATAGGCCGCAGGCTCCGCCGGTTGTTGGGGAATGGTGTACGTAATGAATCTCAGATCAAGAAACGCCGCCGGAGCCTGGAAGAATATGGCTTGGAAGGGAAGAGAGTAAAACGAGACTAAAAGAACGTCACGACAAGAGCAGTGGGAAGGCAGGCAAATGATTCAGGGAAACATGGGAACTAAACTGTGCATCGCCATGATAGTCGCCGGGGTGAGTCTGGCATCTGCGGGGGGAACCAATGAAAACATCCCGCTTCCGGAGCATCCCAGGCCGGACTTTCAAAGGCCACTTTGGGTCAATCTTAACGGTCAATGGGCTTTTCAATTCGACAAGGAAAACGAAGGCATTGAACAACATTGGTACGAAGGAACCGCGCCGTTCGAGAAGACAATTACTGTTCCCTTTTCCTGGGGATCGGCATTGTCGGGCGTCAAGGACGAAGGGGACATCGGCTGGTACGCAAGGGAAATCAACGTACCCGCTTCATGGGAAGGTCAGAGGGTGTTCCTGGTCGTCGGGGCGTGTGATTGGCGGACGACCGCGTGGCTGGATGGCCAATTGCTCGGCAAGCATCAGGGCGGCTACACGCCTTTTGAATTCGATTTGACCGATCACGTGAAGTTCGGTCAGCCGCAGACTCTTATGATTCGTGTCGATGATACGCCGCATAAGTTCAAGCTGGAAGGCAAACAGGGCTATGGGCGGGCGGCCGGAATCTGGCAGACCATATACCTCGAAGCTCGACCACAGGTTGCCTTGGAAACAGTGCACTTCACACCCGATATCGACAACGAGAAAGTCGGAGTCAAGGTCATTCTCGACCACCCGGCCCCAGCGGATATGGAATTCCGCCTGGGATTCAAAGCCGCGGATCGTTCGGAACAAGTCGTCACCAGGGCGATCGAGCAGGGCCGGCGCGAGATTACATTCGACGTAGCGCTTCCGTCCCCACGTTTGTGGTCGCTGGAGGACCCGTATCTGTATGAGGTGAAGGCTATTCTGAACGGCTCCGGCCAGAATGATGACGTCGTAGAAACCTATTTTGGAATGCGTAAGATCGGTGTTGGGAAACTGCCGGGCACCGACCTGCCATACGTCATGCTTAATAACAAGCCGATCTATCTTGAGTTGACATTGGATCAGGCGTATCACCCGGAGGGATTCTACACGTTCCCGAGTGATGCGTTTATGCGTCGCGAGATTTTGCGAACGCGCCAAATCGGGCTCAACGGTCAACGGATTCACGTGAAGATCGGGATTCCGCGAAAGCTCTACTGGGCGGACAAGCTGGGCGTCCTGATTATGGCGGACGTGCCCAACAGTTGGGGGACGCCGGACGCAGATATGCGTCACGAGATGGAATATGCTCTAAGGCAGATGGTCAAGCGTGACTACAATCACCCGTGCATCTTCTCGTGGGTCAATTTCAACGAAACCTGGGGATTGCGAAGCGGCAAGGCCGGCTACACTCCGGAAACCCAGGAATGGGTCGAGAGTGTGTACCGCTTAACGAAGGATCTCGACCCGACCCGTCTGGTCGAAGACAATTCGCCCTGCAATAACGACCACGTGGCGACCGACATGAATACCTGGCACGCGTATCTGCCAGGGTACATGTGGCGGGAGCGACTCGACCAGATTTGCCGGGACGTCTATCCGGGATCGACGTGGAATTTCATCGGAGGGCGGACACAGCAGAACCAGCCGATGTTCAACAGCGAATGTGGCGACGTGTGGGGATATGAAGGCAGTGCCGGGGATGTGGACTGGAGCTGGGACTATCATATCATGATGAACGAGTTCCGCCGGCATCCCAAGATTTGCGGCTGGCTCTATACCGAACACCACGACGTCATCAATGAATGGAACGGATATTGGCGTTTCGACCGCTCGAAGAAATTCACGGGGATGGACGAGATCGCGCCCAGCATGAGTCTGCGGGACCTGCACGATGCATTCTACATCGCCAGCGAGCGGGAGCTCTGCCGCCAGGTCTCTCCGGGTCAGACGGTCAGTGTCCCGCTTTATGCCTCGTTTCTGACCGACGCCGACGTGGGCAGACAATTGGTCTTGAAGATGAAGCTGAGCGGCTGGGACACGCTTGGGGTAGCGCGGAACTACTGGCATGGCCGGCGACGGATTGCATATCGTCCGTGGATGAGCGAAGAAATAGAATCGGCTGAAGTAAAGATGCCCGAGCAGCCCGGTCTGGCCATTCTGCAGTTCTCCCTCGAAACCATTTCCGGGGCGGTATTGCATCGCAACTTCACGACGTATTTAGTGGCGGATGAAACCAGTCCCCGTGACGAGACTATCAAAGCGGGACAAAGAGAGATAAGAGTCATTCGCTTTTCGCCGAAGGACTTCGCCGAGGCCCAATGGTCGCTGAAACAGTGGAACGTGCTGGATGGATTGAAGGTCGATGGCGCCGGGTCCGGCTATTTCGAATATCGAGTGCCGTGGCCGGAAGGGCTCAAGCCCGGAAGAATCGCCCAGGCGAGCTTTCGCTTCGAAGGCTCGTCGAAGCAGTTGTTTGGAAAGGACCAGAAGGGTGCGGGAAAACAACAAGGGGATTTCATGCGAGGCAAGGGCACGCACGATCCGAGCCTCAATCCGAACGCATATCCCATGACCGATGAGACTCGTTTCCCCAGTGAGGTGCGTGTTCGCGTGAACGGCACGACCGTCGGCTCGTTCGAGCTGCCCGATGATTCGGCCGACCACCGGGGGATTCTGTCCTGGTTCAGCCAAAAGCGCGACCGGCATCTGCGTGAAGCGGGTTCGTACGGATACCTGATCTCGGCCCAGCTCCCCGCGAGCGTGCTCAGGCAAGCATTCAAGCAGGGGCAATTGGTGATTCGACTCGAAGTTGATGAAGCGCTTCCCCATGGGCTGGCGATCTACGGTGAGCGGTTCGGTCGCTACCCATTGGACCCGAGTATCCTGTTTGTTCAGAAGAATCGATGAATAGTGATTCTGACGAAAGATATATGAGGCTGGCTCTCGAGCAGGCGGAGATCGCGGAGGAGAACGGCGACGTGCCTATCGGGACGGTTATCGTCTATCAGAACCAGGTCATCGGCAAGGCGTATAATCAGCGAGAGCAGCTCAAAGACCCTACGGCCCACGCAGAGATTATCGCGCTCACTCAAGCTGCTGCCTTTCTGGAGAGCTGGCGACTGCACGGCTGCACGATTTACGTGACGCTTGAGCCTTGCCCGATGTGTGCCGGGGCGCTCGTTTTAGCAAGGCTCGACCGGCTCGTGTACGGCTGCGACGATCCGAAGACCGGCGCCGTCAAGAGCTTGTACACGATCACGACGGACGACCGCCTCAATCACCGGCTCGACGTGACAAGCGGCGTCCTTGAAGAGCTGTGTCGTGGGCAGTTGCAGCAATTCTTCGTCCGCCGACGGCAAGAGAACCGCGATTCATGAATTTCGATCTCCCAGTGGGGCCGAGGTTGGCCCACACAACTACGAATCGAGGACCTACTTCTGGGTGACACTCTCGTTCAGTTCAGCAATGCGAAGCTCGAGCCTCTTGATCTCCCGCCTCAGGCCATTTCTGTGAATCATCTGCCATGCGAAAATCTTCACAAGAGCCAGGAATTGGCAGCAGACGAGGAAGATCGTCGCGTACATGATTTGAGACTTGGTCTCGATGTTCCCGAAGAAGCGGACAGCGCAATAGACGGCTCCGACAACAAGGAGCATGGCCCACGCCCAGATGAAGATGACGATGGAGAGCATCTTCCTGTTGTAGAAGTCACCTACCATCGACCAAATCGAGTTTTCTCTTGATTCGTCGTATGTATCGTCGATGATCTTTCTGATCTCTTCGTTATCCATTTTGTTTCTCCTTGGGTCTATTCAATTTGCTGTTGCCAGAGTTCTCGTAGCTCTTTCCGTGCGGCGTGAAGCCGCGATTT
>CAYZAH010000269.1:0-5972 GCA_964475805.1 uncultured Pirellulales bacterium
TCTTGACGGAAAGACGCCGTCAAAACGAGCCATGGGACTGTCTGCTTTCCGTCGTGTGGAAAGCTGACTGTCCCTTTTTGAGAGTGGGACAGGCATCTTTTGACGGAACGACATCGTCAAAACGAGCCATGGGACTGTCTGCTTTCCGTCGTTTGGAAAGCTGACTGTCCCTTTTTGAGAGGGGGACAGGCATCTTTTGACGGAACGACGTTGTCAAAAGGAGCCAGTCCCACTGTGGAGGCGACAAGATGAAACGCATTCTTGTGATCGACGACGACGTGCAAATGCGGCAATTGCTCAGGCAGATACTCGAACGAGCCGGCTATCAGGTGGCGGACGCCCCGGATGGGGAAACCGGCATCGAGATCTATAGACAAGAGCCGACGGACCTGGTTATCACGGATCTTATCATGCCCCGCAAAGACGGTATGGAGACGATCATTGAGCTCAAACGTGATTATCCGGCCGCCCGAATCATCGCTATCTCCGGTGGCAGCCGGGCCATGGACCCAAGGGACTATCTTCGCTATACGGCGCAGTTCGGCGTTCTGCACACACTGACCAAACCATTCACCCCCCAGGAGATGCTCGATGACGTCCGGACCGAGCTCCAAGATCAGGTCGAGGCAACCGCCGGGTAGCCGCCATTCAACGCCAACCGGACGGAATATCACTTTCACTGCATTCGCCACGATTAGCAAAAACTGGGGCTACTTTGCGGCAACACGCAATCGCACTGTGGACGCCGGCGGCTTGATCTCCCATCCGGATTCGGAGCGCTGAACTGTTACCTCACCAAGGTCTTCGCCGCTTAGATCGAAAGCCTGCACAGCGATTGCCTTCGCGCGAGCGACCACTGCGATGGCAGTTCGTACGTCGCCCGGCGCAAATGTGCCGTTAGGCTCTCCAATCGTCAGACTGTCCACGCCTTCAACGGTGGTGATCGAAAGACCTTCACTTTCCTTTTCACGTTGCACCGCCACGCTGCCGGAAGTGGCCACGCCGTCGAAACTGCGCCACGAGCCTCGCCCGTCAACAAAAACACACTCAGGTGACCCGGCGAGGTCGTACCGCTTCCCGCCAAGGGATTCCGAGCACTCGTAGAAGCCGTCGGCACCGACGGCAAGCCAGCCGAACGGTGGCAGTTCGTGCGTGGTGTTCTGGTATTCAATCCGCCATGCTTCTTCTGCGTTGCCGTTAACCCAGATGCGCAAGTCATTGGGGTAATGCACGAAGAGCTTCGACTTGTGCCAGCCACCGCTCGTGAATGCCCGGGAGGAATCAATGAGGCCATCGTTTGTGCCGTAGCGAATCTCCATCGGTTTGAGCATCGCGTACCTCGATTGAAGGGGCTGGAGCATGTAGTACGAGCGGCAGGTCTGCCGTATGCCGTGGGTTTCCTCGACGAGCCAGCCGATGTGGCCGTAGGCAATCGTCGCCGCCAGGAATTGGTCGATGCTCGCAACGATGTTCTCCGGCTTCTGCCAGCCTTCCTTACCCTTGAAAAACTGGCTCGTCCACGGCACGCCAATATCGACGGACAGCGGGTGCATCTTGAGCAGGTCGAAGTGAGGCAGGTACGGATACTCCCAGAGCCGCAGATTGCTGTACGTCAGGCCGTAGTTACCCGTGCAGAGGCCGGAATAGAGCCACTGATGATTACCCTCGGACCAGCAATGGCTGTCGTAGACGTCCTGATCGTGCAAGAGCAGCTCGCCGTAAGCGTAGAAGGTCGCCGCGAAGGTCCCCGCGCCGGGCACACGGGCGTCATAGTCCGTTCGGTCCCACGGGCTGACAGACGTGTGGACGTCGGTGTAAGCGGCGTTTGTATTGTACTTGCTCTGAATGAGCGGCGCGAGCTTGTGGTCCATCTCGACGGCGAAGAGCGCCTTGGGCGAATAGCATCGCGCCCAGGCTGTTGTCAGGTTGCCGTCGGGCCGGCGCATCACCCGGTCGGCATCCCAGTAGGCGTTCACCGGCGCGAAGTCGGTGTAGTTCGTGTAGAGGCCCGACCGCCAGCCAAGCGAACGCTGGGCCGCCACGTACTTCTTGAGGGCCTCATCGCCGCCTTTACCCGGCGCTGCCTTTTCGCGGAACGTGAAGCTCTCGCCGCCGTCGCGCCACGTGATCTCATGGTTGCACTGAGTCAGCATCTCAATGCCGTATGCACGCAGTTTCTTTGACCGCTCATGCTCTTGCTCGTAATTAGCCGGGCCCCAGCTTTCCTGCCAGAGCCGCGTAGCCGCCTCTCGCCCGCGTTTGGCCGGAGGATTCGCGATAGTCGGGAGTGTCTCCTCGAAGATAGGTGAGAACGTAACGAAGAATCGCTCATAGAGGTCGTTACGCCGGCCGTTGGTCTTCGGAACATAGCGCACACCACCGTTCAACTGAACGCCGTCCCTGTCGATCTTGTCTACCGCGTAGGGCTCGGAGGCATTCGAGCGATACCAGTCCATCCAGATCGACGCGAAGTACGGGACTTTGCCCTTCGACATCAGGACGTTCAAGTGATGGCCCCCGTAGTTGATGTATGGCAACAGCAATAGTTCCGGCTTCTCGACGCCCTCGATGCGCCCGTACGAAAGCTCGGTCGCCAGCCCGCCTGTACAGATGCAATCGACAACCAGGCTCTTTTGCCATAGCCGTACGGTGGACTGGATCACAACCTCAGCGCCATCGACGGTCGCTCGCCAGGACGCATGCAACTCATTGTTGGTGAATTGGGTCTGAACCAGTCGAGCGTCGGTAGGCTCGGCGACGAACTTCAGCCCCGCCTCTGTCATCGCTTTGCCGACGATGTTTCCGTTCAGCTTGACGATCACCGGCTCCCAGAATCTCTCGCCCGCCTTGATCTCGTACTCGATCTGCGTGTCGGCGTCCTTATAGATAAGCCGCCAGCCCTCGCCCGCGAGTTCCAGTTTCGTGCTGAAGTCGGCGGTCAGGTTGTCGGGCAGGATCGTCTGCTCGCGGGTGGGAAAGGGCAATCGGCCGGGACCGGTATTGGCCCCGGGTGACTGGCCCGGGAATGGATCGACGCCGCGTTTCGGCCGAGGCTCGAACAAAAGCGGCTCAAGGCTCTCTTTGAAGAACGCGAGATTCTCGAAATAAAGCTCGCGGTCCTCTTTGTTGGAGCCGCCCGTGACACGTATGCCGGCAAAGCGGAGGGGTTTCTTGTCGAGCAGACCCGGCGGCAAGACCTTATGAATTAGCCACCACTCCTTCCAGCCCACCTGGGCGAGATTGAGCGTGTGCGTTACGTTGTCCTTGTCCAGGATAAGCAGAGAGATCGTAGTTCGAGGCGTCCCCGGGTCGGGCGCCCAGGACCAATTGTTGCCGTAAACCCAGATCGTCGTCGCCGACGCTCCATCGGGGAGCGGTACGGGTGCGGGCGGCCGCACGACCACTATGCTCTTGTCCGACGTGCCATGATAGACAAGGCGGGCGACTGGCGATTCCCAGACGCGCTGCCTCTGTGAACCGATCAGGTCCGCGACGGCGCCTTCGGCGCATTCGACTTGCCAGCCTTCGAGCGAGTCGAAATTGACGAGAGGTGTGTGTGCCGGTTTGCGGTCAGCCCACACCATCTCGTACGGCCTGGCCCCCGGCGTCTCATCTGCCGGCATGGCTTTCGCGGCGTGGATGGTCACGGAAGCCGATTCTGCACTTAACACCGGAGTCAACGCAAGCAAGATGACCCAGATTCCCCTGCATGGCGAAATAATCATAGACTGAAGCAAAGGTTTCATATTCGACCTCACTTTCCAAATGAACGCGACATGACCACGATGGTCTGTGATCTCGTTGGGCAATATTCGGACCACAGGTATTGTAGCCGTCTCTGCCTCCCGAGACAACCGTTGCTCCGGAGATTTGGCTCTACCGGCTTATGTCGTCAGACCGAATCGGGAGCGCGGCCACCCGGGAGTTGCCCCGAGATAGTCTATTCCGTGCAGGGCAACTGTCGCTGGATTCAGTCTTGTGGTTCCCACACGAAATGGCCAGAGAAATCAGGCACTTGACATATGAAATAGCAAACGCGATGATGTGTCGTCAATAATCAGTGCGGTTGCTTGGTTGGACTTTGGGTGGAAACCAAGAGTGAATCGGGTCCCGAAAGAAGAGGAATTCAGAGTCAGGGTGTGCAGGAGTCAAACGCTATGAAAGTCAGAGTTCTCGCGGTGTTTATAGTGCTCTTCGCAAGCATAACATTCGCGGCGTCGATGAGCATTCAAGTGCGAACGAGCAAGCTGAGAGCAACGCCATCGCAATTAGGTCGTGTGGTCTCGACCGTGAAGTACGGAGAAGTGATGCAGGTCCAGTCGTCGCAAAAAGGTTGGTACGCGGTGACGACGCCGGATGGGAAGAGCGGCTGGCTGCATGAGTCGGTGCTGTCCGCCAAGCCGATTGCCATGCGTGCGGGCACGACGGATGCCGCCGTCGGTGTCTCGAACGATGAAGTGGCGCTGGCCGGTAAGGGCTTCAACGAGCAGGTCGAGGCTAAGCTCAAGGCGGAGACGTCGCTGAATTTCACCTGGGTGGACCGGATGGCCACGTTCGATGTCGATCCGGATCAGATTTTAGCGTTCCGGTCGCAAGGCAATTTGCCGGGAGGTGAGCAATGAGCCGGAAATACTTGTTTGCACGGATACTGGTACTGGGTCTGGCGGTCGTGGTGTTACTATACGGTTGCTCGGAGGTCACCGAGATGGGCACTCAGATTGCTCAACAACGCGGCATGATCTCCGCCGATCAGGCCACCTCGATCAAACGCAGTTCGCAAGCCATCGAGAAGACGCAACAGGAATTGACGCCGGAGCAGGAGTACTATGTCGGCCGGGCCGTGGTGGCGACGGTGCTTCAGTCCTATCCACCTCTGGACAAACCTCAAGCGAACAACTATCTGAACCTGCTGGGCCAATCGCTGGCGGTCTTTTCCGACCGCCCCGAGACGTTCGGCGGCTACCACTTCCTCCTGCTCGACTCCGATGAAATCAATGCGTTTGCCGCACCGGGCGGATTGATCCTGGTAACGCGGGGAATGTTGCGCTGTTGCGAGAACGAGGACGAGCTGGCGGCCGTGCTGGCCCATGAGATATCTCACGTCGAGCTCGAGCACGGAATCAAGGCGATCAAGCAAGGGAGGATGACCGAGGCGCTGACGATTCTGGCGGCGGAATCCGCCAAGCAGTTGGGAAGCGAGGACTTGGCGGCAGTGACCCGTGAATTCGAGGCTTCCGTGGGCGACGTTGTGAAGACGCTGATGACGAGCGGCTATTCGCGCGAACAGGAACGCGACGCGGACGTGGCGGCCGTGCAGCTCTTGCGACGGGCGGGTTATCCCGAAGCGGCAATCATTACCATGTTGCACCGCATGGACGAACGCTTGGCGAACGCGGGCGGGCTGGGCTTTGCCAAGACGCACCCATCCGCGAGGAGCCGGGCGGAGGCTTTGGGCGCAGTTGTCGCGAGCGCCGAGTTTGTCCCTGATCCCATCAGGAAGGAACGTTTCTCCGCGGCCATGCAGCCGATCCTGGCCGGCGGGTAGGGTCCGGCGAGAAGGACGGCATGTCTAAAACGAGTGTCAAATGTCTGCGGGGAATCGGGATCGGACTGGCGGCCGGCGTGACAGCGTTATTAGCGTGGCACTTAGGCTGGCTCGAATCCTGGGAAGCCCCAACGTGGACGTGGCGGGCCAAATTCTTCTCGCAACGAGAGGATATTTCACCCCAGGTCAAACTCATTCTCCTGGACCAGGCCAGTCTGGATTGGGCACAGCGGGAAAACGATTGGGGCTGGCCGTGGCCGCGCGAGGTATATGGCGCGATTTCGGGATTCTGTGCGCGGGGTGGAGCGCGGGTGCTTTGTCTCGACTTACTTTTCACCGAGCCTTCGGTCTTGGGCGTCTCGGATGACGAGGCTCTGGGCCAGGCTTTGTCCGAGGGCGTTCCGACGGTACTTGCGGTTCAGCCGGG
>CAYZAH010000270.1:0-5954 GCA_964475805.1 uncultured Pirellulales bacterium
TTCAATACTGCCCACGCGGGACTTAATGATAGACCTTAGTGATTTCTATGCTGATCTCACAGTGACAGTCTCGGCGGGGATGGATCAACAGCAACCTTTACGGAAGACCCTTCTCTAATGGGTGTATTATTGAGCGATGATCCAGGATTGGGTGATCCTGAAGTGATTTTCACTGAAATTGGCGGGGTCGGACAAATATTGTCCTTTGATTATAATTTTGCCGAGTCAACAGGAAATGATGATGAATTCAGAGCAGTCGTTTTTGGCAGTGATACAGGACCTATTTTGGGAGCTCTCTTAGAACACTTTTCCCAAGATACTGATTCAGGTACGGTTTCCTTTGACTTGTCAAGCCTGTCAGGAACAACGCTCGGGCTGCAATTTGAACTCAATTCTTGGGATAACGTTTGCGGTTCCACTCTCACAATCTCAAATGTTCAATTGAATCCAGTACCCGTTCCGGGTGCCGTCCTACTGGCTTGCATCGGTCTGGGTTCGAGCGCGATGCGCCTTCGCCGCAAACGCGGATGATAAATATCGTTCAACAAAGAGCCACTCGAATCACAAGTGACATCTTCAACAGGATAATTCTACCTCACCGGTAACGGATGGGTCGGTACAGGGTGGCGTTTCTCGGGCAGCTTGGCAGGGAAGCTGGTTACGTTGGGCTTGTTAGGCAAACGTACCTTTGAGCCACCTATGGAAGTTATCGTGTGCGCCCGCGCAAATTAAATTACCTTGACACGACTGTTTTTTTGTTAAGAGGTATCATGATATGGTGACAAGGCAGATTCCGATATTTTTGTATCTGTGGATCATTTCCTCCATATTACTTGCGAGTCCCGAAAGTGTGTTTGCCGGTAATCGAATCGCCGCGATTACGAATCCGAGCGCCGATGTGACGCTTTCTTTCGTCCAGCCCGGTCGAATCGCGAAAGTCTACGTAAAGGAGGGAGAGGCGGTCAAGGCCGGCCAGATTTTGGTACAGCAGGACGATGCCGTGGATCGGGCCCGGCTGGCGCAACTCGAAGCCGAAGCTCAGAATATGACGAACATAGAGGCCGGAAAAGCCTCATTAGCTCAGAAGAAAGTAGATCTTCAAAAGCTTGAAAGGGCGGCCTCGCTTAACGCAGCCACAGAGCTGGAAGTCGAACATGCCAAGCTGGATGTGAAGATCGCCGAATTGTCCCTGGAAGTAGCGATCTTCGAACATGAGCAAGCGGTGAGGAAGTACGAAGAGGCCAAGCTGCAGATCGATAACATGAGCCTCAAGAGTCCCATCGAGGGCAGAATAGAAAAGGTAGAGATGGAGATTGGTGAATCCGTCAACGCCTTGGCAAGCGTCGTCCGCGTCGTGCAGATCGATCCGCTTTGGATCGATGTCCCCGTGCCTCTGGCCAACGCTTCGACTCTCGTACGTGATGGAAGGGTTGAGGTTTACTTTCCAGATCCCGATAAAGTTTCCATCGATGGGAAAATTGTCTTTATCGCAGCAGTCGCCGACGCCGGTAGCGGAACCTTAAGAGTGCGGGTAGAGGTTCCCAATAAGGTCAAGAGGCCGGCTGGGGAATACATAGACGTCGTCTTTCCAAACTCGCAGGAGAAAGAGGGAGAATATTAAAAAATGAGTCTTTATCCACATCTGTTTTATCTCATACACAATCGAAAGGATCATCATCAAGGCCGTTTCGCTGCCATTACAATAACCAGACAAAAGCTCGTTTTGACCCTATGGGTATTTTTCGCTGGATTGCAATTATCCGGTTGTGTTTCCGACAAAGTAGAAGTGGAGGACACTCTGGCTCCGTACCAGCAGCTCTTGGCCGATGAAGGTCCGCAATGGCGCGTCGATACTGAAGGACGTGACTTAGAACAGCCTTTAGGCCTTCTATGGCCGGTCCTTCCTCCCCCTCACCCCGAATCGATTGAAGACACCATCACAGATCCGAATACAAGCCGGCAAACTGTTCTTGGATCTGTGACAACACAATTAGGGTTTCCCATCATTCAAGCTCCGACAGCAACCACATCTGAGCGTGAGGTCATCGCCGATCCGAATATAAGCTCGCAGACTGATGAATTGCCGATTTCGGTCGAAGAGAACGTGACAGACGCGAATTCAATCAAGGAAACCACTCTCGAGTCAGTAAGAGGGCAACTGGGACTTGACATGACTCAAACTCCAAGAGCAGCCGTATCGTATCGTGAGATCCTGCCGAATCCCACTACCGAGCCGAAGATCCTTAAGTTCACGATTGAGGATGTTCTAACCAGAGCGCTTGCCAACAGTCCTGAGATTAGGGTCGTGAGTTTCGATCCATCGATAGCCAAACAAGACATCACCCGGGCCGCATCAGAATTCGATTTCACAACCTTCGGTCGCGTGAATTTTGAGCAGGAAGACAGGCCTCCAAACAGTATTTTTCAGCCAGGCCAATCGGATGTTCGAGCCTATGAGGCCGGAATCAAGCAAAGGGGCGTCACTGGGGCGGAATGGTCGGTCAGTTATGCTCTGACTCGGAGTTGGGATGATTTGGTCGGTAGAGCCCTTCCAACACGCTATGAACCCGTATTGAGTTTTCAGTTAAAACAACCGCTTCTGCGTGATGCCTGGCCAGATGTGACTCTTGCTGGTGTCGACATTGCCAAGCTCAACTATAAGGTTGCGCTGCTCAGTTTCCGTCAAAAGAGCGAAGAGGTTGCCGCCCAGGTGATATCGGCTTATTGGGGACTTGTTCAGGCCCGCCGGGACGCTGAGATTCACCAGAAACTGCTGGACAGGACACTCGAGACATTAAACAAAGTTGAGGGCCGTAGGGGAATTGACGCCACCAATGTTCAGGTCAAGCAAACCGAGTCGTTCGTGAAGATCCGAGAAGCGTCTTTACTCGTCGCAAGAAAAGCCATATTAGATGCGCAGGAAGTGCTTGTACGCCTCATAGTCGATGACCAACTGAATGTGCTCGACGAGTTTGAAATCATCCCTGTCAGCAAGGCGTCCGTCGAGGCCCGGATATTTGAGCCATCAGAAGTCCTTGAGATTGCTATGCGAAAAAATCCGATACTTCAGCAAGCCAGGGTCGGAGTCGAGATTGCAGATATCAATGTTCGTATAGCCGAAAATCAGAAAATGCCGCGTCTGGATTTGGTTGCGTCGACCACCACACAGACATTGGCCGAGCATCCCTACACCGCGCAGAGGCACCTCGATACAGGGGACTATGTCAGCTATGCCATTGGGTTGTCTCTGGAAATTCCACTCGGCAACCGTCAACGCGAGGTTGAATTAATCCAAAGACGGCTCGAGCGTCGAAAAGCCGTTGCAACTCTGCAGACTGTTGCCGATCAAGTGGCGATAGCGGCAAAGGAGACCTTGCGAAGGATCAAAACAAATCATTTAGAAATCCAGGTCCAAAAAGAAGCCGTCGAAGCAGCTCGCATCCACTTGCAGACGCTTAAAGACACCGAGCCGATACGGGAACAACTGACACCGGAGTTTCTCTTAGTGAAGCTGCAAGCGCAGGAAACGTTGGCGAATGCCCAGAGGGCACAGATTAAGGCGGTCGTCGACTTCAACGTTTCCTTAGTCGAATTGGCACGGTTCCTCGGCACCGTGCTAGAGCTCAAACAAATCAAATCCTCTTTGCCAGCGGTTTCAAGTAATGGCGATGCACTTAAGTAGATAGGCGATATGACGAATTCGTACCACAGCGGTGGAGATTGAGACTGTAGTTGCCTCTATTCTCTTCCTGCAAAGCCAAGTTGTTCATCAAGCCAATGATCGGTTTTCAAAACGGATTTTCGCCGGCGTCGAGCCAAACGTTCCGCTTGGTGTTGAGCCATGTGAAATGCGCTGCGGACTAAGACAGAAGAAATATTGCCTTTCGCATGGCTATATCCTTTTTTGAGATAGCCTGCGACGTGTTTGACATACCGGCTCACCACTTCATCTTCCAGGCTGAAAATGCCTTGAGCACTGCCTGGGTCACCTTGACGGGCTCCTCGACCGAATAACTGGCGGTCGATTCGAGCTGATTCGTTGGGTTCTGCAGCGATCACATGGAGCCCTCCTCCTTTGGCGACACCTCGACCGAGCTTGATATCCGTCCCTCGGCCGGCCATATTGGTCGCCACGGTAATTTTGCCTTGTTGGCCGGCTTCGGCAACGATCTGGGCTTCTTGGCGATGGTAGATCGCATTGAGCACCTGATGGTTTAATCCTTCGGCCGAGAGCAGCCGACTGAGGTGCTCGCTGGCCCGGACGCTTCGAGTCCCGATAAGAACCGGCCGGCCGGATTCATGAACCCGTCGGATCTCCTGGACGATACATGCCCATTTCCGGTCTTCTGTAGAAAGTACGAGCGTCGGCAGATTCTCCCGTATGCAAGGTCGATTGGTCGGAATTCGTACAACAGGCAATCGGTAGATTTGCCAGAACTCCGAAGCCGCCTCAGCGGCGGTTCCTGTCATTCCAGAGAGTCTGTGGTACATTCGAAAGAATCGCTGAAAACTAATGCGGGCGTAAGTGTCTTTTGGCGAATTAATCTGGACCGCCTCTTTGGCCTCAATAGCCTGATGCAGGCCATCGCGCCACGTTCGATCCGGCATCGTCCGGCCGGTGAACTCGTCCACGATGACAATTTTGTCATCGTCGATGATGTAATGTTTGTCCCTGAGAAAAAGCTCCTTGGCCGTTAGGGCCTGATTGATCATCTCCCATCGACGTCGTCTGCCCTTCCAAACTCCACCCATATCCCCGGACAATTCTTCCAACCGAGCTTCGCCCCGGCGGGTTAATTCAATCTCTCTGTAGCGATGATCAATGCGGTAATCCTCCTCAAGTTCCAGTTGCTCTGCGATCTCCGCAGCTTGTTGGAAAGACTCCATTTGTTCTGGATTCAAGCCTTCACCTGATATGATCAGCGGGGTGACCGCTTCGTCAATCAGGATTGAGTCTGCTTCATCGACAACAGCATAGTGCAATCCCCGTTGGATAAGCCTTCCGGTGCCATCTCTGCCGCCGCTGGCGATCTTAGCCAGGAGTGCCGAACTCAATCCCCTCAATTGACCAAGGGTAAGGCTGTCTCGAAGAAAATCCGCAGTGACCTCCTTGTTTGTACAATAGGTCACATCAGCTATATAAGCTGCTTTCCTTTCCTCTGGAGGTGTCTGTTGCTCGATATGAGCCACTGTTAGCCCGCAGAAACGGTAAATCCGGCCCATCCATTCGGCATCGCGCTTAGCCAGGTAATCATTCACAGTAATCACATGGCATCCTCGTCCCCTCCAACCAGCCACTGTAACCGGTAGAGTACAGGTCAGTGTCTTGCCCTCTCCGGTAGCCATCTCCACAACGCATTCATTCTCAAGTGCCAAGGCACCAGCTATTTGAACGGGAAACGGCTTCTCGCCAATCTGACGAAACGCCACTTCCCGGACAAGGGCAAATGCGCGTTCGAGATCGCCAGAACGATCGCGATGGCGGCGAAAGATCACCCGTAACTCCCCGGCTACTTCACGGAGTTTCGAATCTGCCATGACCGCATACTGCTTCTCCAGAGACAGAATCTTTTGAGCTCGGCGATTGAATCCCTGGTAACGCGGTATGCGTCGGCTCACCCATCCCACCCCAGCATGCCATGCTGCATCAAGTCCTCGAGGCAAAAGCTCCCTTGAGATT
Organism: uncultured Pirellulales bacterium; assembly: GCA_964475805.1. Classification (GTDB taxonomy): domain Bacteria; phylum Planctomycetota; class Phycisphaerae; order Sedimentisphaerales; family Anaerobacaceae; genus JAFGTG01. The sequence goes on from CAYZAH010000270.1 coordinate 5,681, forward strand.
CGCTCATCAAGCATCTGCCAGGTTGCACTGGGGATGGCTTCCATCTTAAATGTGAAACCTCCGCTGGAACAATTGCCTGGCTGATCGATACCATTGGCTGGCAAGGGGCTTGGACGGCAGTCGGATTCTGGCAACCACCCGCTGGCCGGATAATAATCGAACTGTAGAGTCCGGTATGGGTCTTATTCGAATCTCAAAGAACTTCTCCGCCGTTCGGACGCCGGTGGGGTCCTGAACAATAGTGGGCATGGATCCACCTACGGCATACCCCAAA
>CAYZAH010000271.1:0-451 GCA_964475805.1 uncultured Pirellulales bacterium
CCGGCCGCTCGACAAGACGTGCCTGGAGATCGTCAGGCCGGACCGGTGGGAAACGCTGACCTTCGAGCAATTGCGCGCGCGGGCGCGGGACTTCGCCGTATGGCTCATTCAATCCAAAGGTATTCGCGTAGGGGACAAGGTTGCCATCCTCGGCAAAAACCGCGCGGACTGGGACGTAGCTCTCTGGGGGACCATTCTCGCCGGCGCCCGGCCCGTGCTGATCGATCCGGAGCGCCCCGTCGACGGCGTCACCGATCACCTGATGCACACGGAGACCAAGCTGCTGGTCGTGGCGGACGACTACCAGAACGCCGCCGCATTTGTGGGCAACACCTGGGAACTGTATCGGCAGAGGCGTTGGCAGGTACTGCGGCATCAGCCGGAAAACCCGGAGGCTCTCTCCGCGGAAGATCGCTACCTTGCCGCCGCCAAGGTCAAGGTCGATAGCAAG
>CAYZAH010000271.1:461-5947 GCA_964475805.1 uncultured Pirellulales bacterium
CGGGCGGAACTGGAGGCGTTCGCTGCCGCGCAGGACATGGCGGTCGTTCCCATGACGGTCTATGAGCGAATCGGCCTGAACCGGGCGGACGTTGACGATCTGCTTAGCAGTATCGGGGTCGAGATCGGTCCGAAGGTAACAGCCGCGATTTTGTGCACGTCCGGCACCACGGGCGATCCGCGTGAAGTCGAGCTGACGCATGAGAACTTCATCGCCAATCTGCAAGGCTCCGTTGAGAAGGTACAGATCACACCCGCCGATAAACTCGGCCACATCCTCCCGCCTCATCATTCGTTCGGTCTGACCGTCGGTAAGATGTTGGCTCTGTGCGTGGGTGCGACGAATGTGTACACCAACAAGTACCGCGAGATCGCCGGGTTCATCCGTGACAAGGACATCACCATCTTCGTGGCGGTGCCCGCTCTCTTCACCATGCTTGCCAAGGGAATCGAAGAGGCCCTGACAAAACAGAAGCGAAGGAAGCCGTATCTGCGGCTCATCGACTGGTTGTGGCCGGGACATATAGGAAAGGCGATTCTGAAAAAGCAGGGGTGGGAAAAGCTGCGATTCCTCCTTTCCGGCTCGGCGCCGATGCCCAGGTGGGTACTCGACGTGTGCTGGCGGCGCGGCCTGCTGCTCTACGAAGGCTACGGCACGACCGAGAACTCGCCCGTCTACGGCTTCAACAACAGCCCGACGAAATTAGGCTCGGTGGGCAAGCCCATCTCGACGTTGTCGGTCAAGATCGTCAATGAGGAGAACCAGACCTTGCGGCCCGGCGAAAAGGGCGAAATTGCTCTCGGCGGGCCGTGCATTATGAAAGGCTATTATAAAAATCCGAGATCGACTGAGGCCGTGATCCGGGTCGACGAGAAGGGCGTTCGCTGGCTTCTCACCGGTGACATAGGCTATCTGGATGCGGAGGGGAATCTTTACATCACCGGCCGGAAGAAGTACGTGATCGTTCTGCCCGGCGGCAAGAACGTCCATCCCGAGCGCGTCGAGTCGGCGCTGTCGGAGGCCGAATACGTGCACGAGGTCCTGGTCGTTCCCGGCTCGTGGAAAGACGCCACCGGCATCGAGCAGGAAACCGTTAAGGCCATCGTGCGTCCGGCCTGGGACGTGATAGAGACGCGAGCCAATCTCTCTTCCGCCGATCTGGAAAAGCAGCCCAGGCTCTTGAAGAATCTCGTTTGGCAAAACATCAACGAGTGTCAACAAAGAAGCCGGCAGTTGTCCAGCTTCGAGAAGATCTCCTCGCATCATCTCGAAATACGGATCGAGGAGTTTCAAAAGACGGCAACCGGAAAGGTCAAACGCGAAGCCTATATGAAGGTGTAACTCTTGATAAGGAAGGATAACGAAATGTCACAAGATAAACGAATTTCTATGGCCGGACCAAATGCCGGCTCGATAAGTCGTCGCCGGTTCATGGCGGGCGCCGGAGCGGCGGCGCTGTCGTTCACTGTCGTCCAGCCGGAGCTTGTCCGTGGAGCGGGCGCGAATTCCAAGATCAATTTGGGCCTGATCGGCTGCGGCGGCAGAGGGACATGGATCGCCAACCTGTTCAAAGAGCACGGTGGGTACAATCTCGTGGCCGTCGCCGATTACTTCCAGGACCGAGTGGACAACTGCGGCGGCAAATTCGGCGTGCCTGAGGCGAATCGCTTCACCGGGCTTTCGGGCTACAAGAAGGTGATCGAGAAGGCGGACGCCGTAGCGATTATCAGCCCGCCGTATTTCCATCCGATTCACGCAGCGGCAGCCGTCGATGCGGGCCGTCACGTGTACGTCGCCAAGCCGATCGCGGTGGACGTGCCCGGCTGTCATAGCATCGGCGACAGCGGTAAGAGAGCCTCCCAGAAGAAGCAGTGCTTCCTCGTGGATTTCCAGACTCGCGTTGATCCGTTCTATTGCGAGTCGCTCAAACGCGTTCACGAGGGCGCCATCGGCGAGCCGGTTTTCGGAGAGGCGATCTACCACGCGGATTGTCCATTCAAAGGGAAGTATGATGCGTGGCGCAGCATTCCGGAACATCCTGAAAATCGATTGCGGGCGTGGGGGCTCGACCGGGTGCTCTCCGGTGACATCATCACCGAGCAGAACATTCACACGCTCGACGTGATGAGCTGGATCATGGATACCGAGCCGGTGTACGCCGTCGGCACGTGCGGCCGGACCGTCCGGCCCGTCGGAACGTGTAACGACCATTTCGTGCTGATGTTCGAGTATCCGAACAAGATCGGCATCACGTTTAGCTCGAAACAGTTCTCGGGCTTCGGCACGCAGCCTGATGGTATTCGTAATCGTATGTTCGGTTCCAAAGGTGTACTCGAAACCTGCTATGGCGGCCTGACAATGATCCGCGGTGACAACATGTATCGCGGCGGTCGAAGCCCCGGCATCTACAAGGACGGCGCCGTGGCCAATATTGCCAACTTCCACAAGAGCGTGACCGAAGGTAAGTTCGATAATCCGACGGTCGCTCCGAGTGTACGAAGCAACCTGGTGACTATTCTCGGAAGGACCGCCGCATATACAGGCGAGAAGGTGACGTGGAGCCGACTCGTCAACAGTACGGAGAAACTCGAAGCCGATCTGAAAGGCCTGAAGGCGTAGACGAGCCGCCATTGTACTGCGTAGGTCCAAGCATTTCGGAAAGAGAGAAGATTGCTTCGTCACTACGCTTCTCGCAATGACATGTGTGGCTCTCGGTTGTCATTGCGAGCCGACCGAAGGTCGGCGCGGCAATCTCATTGTCGAGCTATCCATGACATATTGTACAAGAAACCACTCTCGAAGGTTATGGGGATAGTGACATGAACAATTTGTATATGACTCGGCGTCAGATGTTGGTTGGAGCCGCCGGGGCGGTGGCCGGATTGACACTTACGTCGTCCTGCACGCGCTACGCCACGTGCAACTGCTTCCGAGGCTTCAAGCTCGGCGTCTGCGACTGGACGATAGGCAAGAGAGCGAATCCGGCCTCCTTCGAAGAGGCGAAGAAAATAGGGCTCGACGGCGTGCAGGTGGATTTCGGGGGCGGCGACGACAAGCTGCCGCTGTTCGATCCGGACCTCCAAGAACGCTTCGTCGAAGAAGCGGAAAAGCAACAGATGGAGATCGCGTCGCTGGCGATGGGTGTCCTGAACGAAATCCCCTACAAGAGCGATCCGCGGGCCGAGCGATGGGTGTGGGAAGGCATCGACGTGGCCGGGGCGCTGCAAACGGATACCATTCTTTTGGCCTTCTTCGGCAAAGGCGACCTGCGAAACGACGACCAAGGCGTAAACGAAGTGATTAGGCGGCTCCGGGCCGTCGCGCCGAAGGCCGAGCGAGCCGCCGTGACACTCGGCATCGAATCCTGGCTCAGCGCCGACGAGCACCTGGACATCATCCAGCGGGTCGGCTCGCCGGCGGTGAAGGTCTACTACGACGTGGGCAACTCGCACAAGCAGGGCTACGACATCTACAGCGAAATCCGTCAGCTCGGCCGACATATCTGCCAGTTCCACGCCAAGGACTACGACGACCTGTACGGCAAAGGCTCGATCGACTTCGTGCAGGTCCGCGCCGCGATGGACGACGTCGGCTATCGCGGGTGGATCGTGATGGAAGGGACCAAGATGCCCTTGGGCGTGGAGGAAAGCTGCCGGTACGACGCCGAATACCTGCGGACCATCTTCCCGCCGGATGCATAGACCAAAGACAAGAAAGGACCGAATATGAAATCGCGATATTTCTTCACAACTCTGGCCATAATAATTCTGACCGCACCTCAGCTCGCCGTCGGCACCGCGCTGGACGACTACGTGGCCGCTCCGGATGCGAGCTACAGCTATAGTGTCGTCAAGACCGTCCCCGGCCCCGGCTACACGGCTTACGTCATCGAGCTAACCTCGCAAACCTGGCGTAGCAAGGACGAAGTAGACCGCACGCTTTGGAAGCACTGGCTGACCATTATCAAGCCGAACAATGCCACGAGCGACACAGCTTTGCTGTGGATCAACGGGGGCAGTAATCGCAACTCCCCTCCGGATGCGCCGGACAAGATGATCGTAGGGATCGCGATGGCCGCCAACGCCGTCGTCGCGGATATTAAGCAGGTTCCCAACGAGCCGCTGACCTTCCCGGACGGCGGCGGGCCTCGCTCGGAGGATGGAATCATCGCATACACCTTCGTTAAGTTCATGTCCACGGGCGACGCCACGTGGCCTCTGCTCCTGCCGATGGTCAAGAGCGCCGTACGCGCGATGTATACGGTCCAGAAGCACCTCGCGTCACTCGACACGGGCGCGATCAACATCAAACATTTCGTCGTGTCCGGCGGCTCCAAGCGAGGCTGGACGACGTGGCTGACCGCCGCGGTGGACAAGCGGGTCGTCGCCATTGCTCCAGCCGTCATCGACGTGCTGAACATGGACGAGCAGATGCAGCATCAGTTCGCCGCCTATGGCTTCTACTCGCAGGCGGTGGCCGACTACGAAGACCTGGACATCTTCGAGAAGCTCAGCAGCCCGCAGGCAGAGCCTCTGCTGAAAACCGTCGATCCGTACGAATACCGCGACCGCTACGCGAATATCCCGAAGCTCCTGATCAATTCGAGCGGCGACCAGTTCTTCCTGCCGGACTCGGCCCAGTTCTACTTCGCCGACCTGCCGGGCGAGAAGCACCTGCGCTACGTCCCCAACACCGACCACGGCCTCGGCGGCTCGGACGCCCCCCAAAGCCTCCTGGCGTTCTTCAAATCCGTCCTGACCGGAGAGCACCGACCGAACTTCACCTGGACCGTCAAGGACGACGACTCCATCGAAGTCCAGATAGGCGCGACAAAGCCCTCAGCGGTGAAGCTCTGGCAAGCGACTAACCCCAAGGCCCGGGATTTCAGACTTCAGACCATCGGTAAAGTCTGGAAAAGCTCCGACCTCAGCGAGCAGGGGGCCGGCCGGTACGTCGCCAAAGTCCCGGCGCCGCCCAAAGGCTGGACCGCCTTTTTCGTCGAGCTGTCCTATCCGAGCGGCAGTGGCTTCCTGCACAAATTCACCACGGAGGTCCACGTCGTCCCCGACACGTTGCCCTTCGCCAAGAAACAGTAAGCTTCTGTAATTACGATATTTACCGCCGAGATCGCAGAGATCGCCGAGAGGTCGGATGGTTGAGTTGTGCTAACTCGCATCCTTCTCCGCGTTTTCGGCGTACTCGGCGGTAGAACACAAATTGGCTTCGTTTTTCAAGAGCAGGTTCATAGGCCCAAGAGCCCGGAAGACATACAGATGTCGTTGCGAGGCCTGAAGCGGCGAAAGACGTCCTGTGGAGGCCGCGGCAATCTCTGGCAGCGGGTGACTGCTCTACCCCTTTGGGGCGAAATTGGGTTTGTTTTGCGCAATTACCTCATTCAGATTTGTAGGGTGGCGGCTTGCCCCACCAATTCCCTGACGATTGGGTTTGTTTTTTCACATCGGTCACAGATAAACACTGAAGGACAC
>CAYZAH010000272.1:0-5943 GCA_964475805.1 uncultured Pirellulales bacterium
CCAGCTTCTCAGTAACATAGTATCTTCCTTCTCCGAGTTCACGCCGTACGGACAGAATTTTTTCCACCCTGATTTCCGGGTCTTGTTTCTCCGTGACAATATGATTCGCTTCGCAAGGATCCATACAGATAATCGAAGTCATGGCAGTTGCTCCTGAACTTCTTAATAAATTCATAATTGTTCATCAACTATAGATATTGTCGGCCGATGTCACTCCATCTTCAGATAGGCAGCATGCCTAAATCCACGCAGTAAATGCCTCATCAGCCTTGCTCCTCATGCTTAGGTTCCATTCGGTGCGGTGTTCTCGGTCGGGTCGATGAAACCCTTTGAGGACGTCCGGGCTGAAGGTACGAACCGCTTAATGCCCGAGGCCGATGTGGTGAGTACGTCGTCGGCTTTCCTCGCCGTGGGCAGGATCAAGATGCTATGGCGGTCGCACCGTGTTTTCTGATGTCACTCATCGGTGCCCGTGAATTGTCGCCTGGGACAGACGTCTGGCAAGATACAGAAATCCCGCGGTCGGCGGCACGTGGTAGGCATCTCCTTGGCTGGCCTGTTCTCGGTACAGGGAATTGGAGCAATACCATTATTGGCGAATCGGTTGAAGCGGGAAGACCTGTTCGTGTGGGAGGGCTCCTCGCTCGATTTCCTGCATAGTTGCTAATCCGCGTCTGATGTGAGATGCTAAGCCCTGGCGAAGGTTTCAACCATTCTTTTCAAATCATTCGCCAGGCGTGCTGTAGTTCGGCCTTCTTGCATACGCCACAGCCAATTGCCCTTGTGCCTTGCCGGGCGATTCATGCGGGCCTCCGCACCTAATCCCAACAAGTCTTGCATCGGGATGATGGCGACCCTCGCCACCGAGGCCATGGCCAAGCGTATCATTTCGTGGTGGATGGTCTTGGCCGAAACCTCGTGCCCGACATAAGCAGCGAGGCGTTTCTTCTGGGCCCGTGTCGCCTCCGTCTCGAACCAGCCCCGAGTGGTGTTGTTATCATGAGTGCCCGTATAAACGAGACAATTCTCGACGTGATTGTGCGGGCAGTGCGAGTTCTTTCTGCTGTCTCCGTCGAAGCCGAATTGCAGGACCCTCATCCCCGGCAGATCATATTTCGAGATGGCCTCCCTGACGTCTGGGGTGATGTGACCGAGGTCTTCGGCGAAGATAGCCGCGGAGGGAAACCGATGGAACAATGTCGAAAAGAACGCATCCGTCGGAGCTTGTACCCATTTGCCGCGAACCGCCGTCTTTTCGCCGGCCGGCACTTGCCAATAGGCGACCAAACCCCGGAAGTGGTCGATACGAAGCAGGTCAAAGAGTCTCAAGTTGTGCCCTATGCGCTGCATCCACCAATCGTAGCCCGTTCGATCCAGATGTTCCCAGTCGTAGATCGGATTGCCCCACAGTTGCCCCGTCCGGCTGAAATAGTCCGGTGGAACGCCGGCGATGTACTTGGGCTTCCGCGACCGATCCAGTTGGAAGACTTTCGGATGTGCCCATGCGTCGGCGCTATCGTGGGCGACGTAGATGGGCAGATCGCCGATGATCGTCACGGCGTTTTCGCTGCACTTATTTCTCAAACTCGAATATTGTTTGAACCAGTGATACTGTAAAAAGATCTCGCGATCTATTCGGTTCCGAAGATCTCTTTTGAGAGATGCCAGAGCACGCTGTTTTCTATCTCGGACATCGGCAGGCCACTCGTTCCAGGGGCGATCTCCAAAATGGTGTTTGACAGCCACAAATGTTCCAAAAGCCTCCAGCCAAAACGCATTCTGCTCAGCGAACTGGTCGTAGCCGGCAAGTCCGGCCAGGCCCCCGCAACGCGCGAAAGCTTTGTCGAACAGTCTCGATTTCCACGACCAGACCTGTCGATAATCAACCTTTCCTGCCGGCCAATTCGGTGTCTCTCTCAGATCATCCTTTCCCAACAAGCCGCTACGGTACATCAAGTCCGGACTGATGAGCAGCGGATTGCCCGCGAAGGCCGAAAAGCAATTGTACGGCGAGAAGCCCGTCTTGGCCGTCGTGTAGTTCAGAGGTAGAATTTGCCAGTAATTCTGGCGAGCACGTTTGAGGAACTCTACGAACTTATGAGCCGCCGGGCCGATGTCGCCTATGCCATAGGCCGTCGGGATTGAACTGATATGTAATAGGATACCACTTGCTCTTCTTCTAAACATATCTACAACCTAACTAACTCCATGACTTCGTTCCCACGTTCTCCTGCCCGCTTGAGGATGTATCAGGGCACGACCAGCCCTAACTGTTGAGCGAGATTCTGGAAATCCGCCACCCACTCACCGGCTTTCTGGTCGCCCGAGTGAGCTTTTGCCTCGATCTGGCCGTATCGGTTTTTGGCCACACCGAAAAAGATGTTCTGAGCGTTCTGGAGGTCGATGTCGGAGATCACCGTCTTGAGAATCTCCAGCGTTTTACCTATGGTTTGCAGCAGATCGAGATCATCGAACGATTCTTCAAAGCGGTCCATCATCCGGCTGATTTTATGCCCGCCAACAAACCGAAGCCGCTCCTTGTCTATATCAAGCGACAGCCTGCGTGTGTCTTCGGCGAGATTCTTGAGCCGGTTTAGATCGATGTCGTCCGCCTGGATCTCACGGCACAAATCTTCGCTCAGAATGAATTCCGCGGGAGCCGCCAGCGCTCGCGGCAACGGCATTTTCATATTGCGGATCGTCAACATCAGGACGTAGTTATGATCGTAGATATGCCGAAATGACGTTTCGATTTCCTCCCACGTATTTGCCAATAACCTGTTTACGATTTCCCTTTGCTGGTCCTTGAACAGATGGGAGAGGGAATAGTTTTTCTGGCCGAAGGACACGTTCATCAACCGCATCACCTCGTTGTTGTCTCCCTTACTGAAAGCCTCTTTCAATTGCTCCTTGATTTGTTCGAAGTCTTCTTCAGGTGCGTCCGGGCGCAGCGCCGCAAAAAGATTCTGATCGCCGAGATAAAGAACGGCAGAGGCAAAAGACTGTTCCTCACCCGTGATATTCGAGGAAATACCGAGCTTTTGCGTTATCAGAACTTGAACGCCCGCCTCCGATCTTTGACAGCCTTCAGGTTTGACGGAGTAGCAGTAGATTTCTGATTGCTCGGCTTCCTCTTCATCAAAGACCGAGCTGAGGACGAAATGGGCGCCCACCCTGTCGAGGTTCACTTGCGTCGGCTCTATGTAGGTGTGATAGACTTCTTTTCCATTGGCTAATTCATGGTTGTTTGTCGGTATGCGCTCGAGTCTCTCCTTAAACTCCGGTTCCAGATCTTCACGCTGTACGTCCCGACAGAGTTGTATGGCTCGCGTAGCATACTTAATGACCTGTACTGTTTCGATGCCTGTGACCTTGTCGAAGAACCACCCACAACTGGTATACATAAGCATCGCATTGCGCTGCATCTCCAGGAGTTTGAGAAAAGTGGTACGGTCCTGGCCTTCAAGCTGCCGACCCGTCGTGGCGGCAATGAACTTCCCAACATTGTCGGGATTTCGGTCGTTGATCACCGCTATGTATCCGTTCCGCACTCCCCACGGATCGGCGGAGTATTCGGACATTCTCTGTTCGTATATTCCGGCTAACCTGTCCCTGAGCCAATCCAGCGCTTCTCGAAGCGGCGCCCTCCATTGTTGCTGGCCGCGGAGCGATGGTTCCGAGCAACAGCCGCAATTGTTCTTCCAACGCTCCACACCGTGCGAACAGCTCCAGGACGTATTCTCCCAGATCTCGGCCTCGTTGCCCGGCGGGAATTTCTCCAGGTATTCCCCGTAAATCGTGATCTGGGCCAGATGGTTGACTTCGAGATGATGGAGGCAGTACGCCAGGGCCATATCGCCGAAACGATGATGATGTCCGAACGATTCGCCGTCCGTCGCCACGTGAGTTAGTCTTGCTCCGTCCGCATTCTTGGGAAACGAATCCAGCAGCTTATCCGCAAAGTTTTTCCCGCTTTGAAGCAGACTGCCGTAGGCGATGTCGTTGGCGGTGGGGCCGTGGTAGAAGAACAGGACTATTTGCTTGCCGGAGGGCAGATTGCAGATGTACGGGACCGTCGTGTCCACGTCGTTTTCGCTCACGTTCCTCCATCTGCGACCGCCGACGCCCCGGACTCTCTTCGCCTGGCGCGGCGACAAGATTGTGAACGTGATGCCATATTCAGCAAGGACCTCCAGTGTCGGTGTATCCACCGCCGTTTCGGGCAGCCACATGCCCTCGGGCCGCCTCTCGAAACGCTGCTCGAAATCCCGGATGCCCCAGAGGACCTGGGTGTGTTTATCGCGGTCGTTCGAGAGAGGGAGGATCATGTGGTTGTAGGCTTGAGCGATAGCACCGCCGTGACCTGAGAAGCGTTGGCGGCTCTTTTGGTCCGCTTCGAGCACCTTCTCGTAAACGTCAGGCGCGTGCGATTGGAGCCAATAGAGCAGCGTCGGGCCGAAATTGAAGCTGATGTTGGCGTAGTTGTTGACGATGTCGATGATCTTCTTGTCTGACCCGAGGATCCGAGAGGCTGCGTTTTGCCTGTAACATTCCTCGGTTATCCGCGCGTTCCAGTCGTGGTAGGGGTACGCCGAGTCCTGTAATTCGACGTCCTCGAGCCATGGATTCTCCCTCGGCGGCTGGTAGAAGTGCCCATGTACGCAAATATACTTATCCATAGTGGACCTTGTCACTAAAACCTGTCAAGCTAACGTCACGTTGGGCGTCATGGTACAGGGTCACTGGAAGCAGTGTCAACAGAAAGTCCGTGGGACTGGCTCGTTTTGATCCCGATGCATCGGGATCAAAAGGTGCCTGTCCCTCTGCTACACGCAAAAGGGACAGTCAGCTTTCTTAGCGACAGAAACCAGACCGTCCCAAGAACCGGGCGACACGGGACCGATTTCCGCCGTCCCTTGTCGCCCGATGCCGAAGGTACGTCAAGGCGAGCTATGGCGCCGGTTCCGTATGCTTGTTTCGCGTCTCGTAGTCTTTTCGCACGGACAACCCGAATACGATCATAGACCAGCCGGTGAACAATAGTTCGATTCCAACCAGTAGGCCGATTGCCCAGGTTGCCGTACCGGGTAATCCCATCCAGATCAGCCCCCCCAAGACGATGGCGACAAGCCCGCTGACCATCAGCCAGCCCCAGCTTGGAACAGGTCTTACGTGTAACGACAAGGCGATTTTGAAAGTCCCGGCCGCCATGAACAAGATCGCCAGCAGCGCTGTCAGAGTCAGCACTCCGTGGAGGGGGAAGGCCAGAAACAGAACACCCACGAGACCATACAGCGCTGCGCCCAGCAATCTAAATGCAAACCCTTTTGCGTGTCTGGCCTTGAAAGCATGGACTACTTGTGTTATGCCGGCCGCCACGAGAACAATGCCAAGCAGGGTTTCAACGGCCAGGGTGGCCACAAAAGGCAGGAAGATCGCCGCCAATCCCAGGATCATCATGACGGCTCCCGTTCCCAGCAGCCAATGCCAGATGGTCACCGCCGCGTCTTGAAGGCCCGACATCCGATCATCCAGCCTGACTTCCGTATCGTTTTTCATCTTGAGTGTCTCTCTCAGTCATCGATCAGATCAGAACTTAGGGTTTCCTTCAGGATCGTGAAATAAGGCATTTCCCTAATTTGACTATCGTAAACACTGTAGGGGCAGCCCCCCGTGGCCGCCCTGGGCAGGCACACGGGCCTGCCCCTACGGCCGATCCGTGGCTCGTCGCTCGTGCTTCGCGAGACACGAGTCCCGATTCATCTATTATACGCCGGCGATTTTGATTTCCGCTAACAAAGGCCGATGGTCGGAGGCCAGCCGGGCCAGCCGACTGTCACCGATATCCACTTTGACCACCTCGAAACCGGGGCCCAGGAAGATATGATCGATACACGCGATTGGAAAACGTCCGAACCAGGTTTTTCGATGCCTCGCTTTGCC
>CAYZAH010000273.1:0-5926 GCA_964475805.1 uncultured Pirellulales bacterium
CAATGAGCTTATTGGTTCAACTCCGGTAGACTAAAATGATAGCGGCCCGATCCCAACTCCACGGTGGTTGAGGTATCCTGAACACGAATCCGGCCTATGCTCTTCACCTTGGACAGTGGTTGATCGTCTTCCATGATACCGTCACCGGAACTTGGCAGGCATACGTTAGCCCGGCTGTTTACCGGCACGGCAAGATCCAACTCAATTCGGTCGTCTTTACGGCGCCAAGCAAGATGGATCGGGCCATAGGGAGACTGATGCTGGACCGTAGCCCAGTCGATATCTGGGAAGAACTGAGGATGAACGAAGAAGTGCTTGAAACCGGGAGCGTGCGGATCAGGTCGCAGGCCGCCAACGTTTTTGAACATCCACGCGCTTACATCTCCGAACATAACGTGATTACGTGACATACTGTCGTCCCACTTTTGCCACAATGTATTCGCACCCTTGCGAATCCAGTCGCCCCAACTGGGAAAAGTCGTCTGTGAGACAATGCGGTAGGCTACGTCTGCTCGCCCGTGTTGCACCAGGCCATTCAGGAGGAACTTGATTCCCACCACGCCCGTGTCAAGATGGTCGCTCTGGCCCTCAACATTTGCCACGAGATTAGCCAGCACGCGATCTCGGTCTTCAGGCTCAACAATTCCGAAGTAGAGTGGAGCGCTTTGGGCTGTCTGACTGCCGCTGCCATACAAGCCCGTCGCTGGATTGAAAAGGTGTCGGTTGTAGGCTGCCCGTATCGACTCAGCCAATCTGGCATATCGCTCCGCATCTGCCGACTTGCCCAATATCTCTGCCGACCTGCTGACGATCCGGGCAATTTGATAGTAGAATCCCGTGGCAAACTCCTCGGGAGGCGTCTTAGTACGCGCAGGAGCGTGATCGTCAATACCGAAACGAATAATCCCGTCCTCGGCATGACGTGTCAGATGATCCAGGTAACGACAGAAACCGCGGTAGTTATCTTCCAGTATCCGCGTATCGCCAGTATAGAGGTACACATACCAAGAGAGGATTACATAAGCTCCTTCCCACTGTGGACCATAGCCGAGATCGCGATAGGCGGGATCTCGGCCATACTGATAGCCCCACCCGCTGGTGGGCACGATGCCGGGCAAGTCACCGCTCTCGCGCTGCTCGTCGGCGAAGTCACGAATCCACTTTGTATAGGATGCAGCCATATCATAATTGAAAAGACCGGTTTCACCGACGAGGTGAGCGTCCCCGGTCCAGCCGATCTTCTCCCGGTGTGGACAATCCGTGGGAATCCCATGGTAGTTCCCGATAAACGACCAGCGCGTGCACTCCTGAATCCTGTTGAAGAGGTCCTTGCTGCACGCAAAGGAGCCGGCTGAGGCGAAGTCCGTGTGGAGCACTTTGGCTCGAAGCAGATCAAGTGTGGGTGGTGCAGGCAGGCCACGTACCTCCACATATTGGAAGCCGTGATACACGAAACGCGGCTCCCAGACTTCACGCCCATCACCTTTGCAGATATAGGTGTCGGTCTGCAATTCCCCCGACTTGATGAAGCGGGCGATTTGCTTCTGTTCAACCGTACCGTCCGGGTAGAGCCTCTCTCCCTGTTTCATACTGATCTTCGTTCCTGCCGGTGCCTCTATCGAGAGCTGAAGCCTGCCAGCCAAGTTCTGATCGAAGTCATAGACCCAGACGCCATGCTTGACCTCGGTAACTGATTTGGGCTTGAGGATGCGCGTCGCGCGTATCGGCGGGAGCATTTGGGCTGAAAGAACGCCACCCGGACCAGAAACCTCGGCAGCAGCTTTCCACTGGACATCGTCGAAGCCCGGCCGGTCCCATCCCGGCTGTTCCAGTCGCGCATCGTATGTCTCGCCGTTGCGAATACCATCAAAGATTACTGGCCCAGAATTCACTTTCCAGGAACGATCGCTCACCACACGCTGATGCGTACCGTCAGTGTATTCGATTTCGATTTGGCATAGCATGCGAGGACGCGCGCGCCAGGGCGCCTGCCCAAATCCCCAGACGGCTTTCGTATGCATATTGAACCAGCCGGTGCCGAGTGTGACACCGACGACGTTGGCACCGTGCCGCAATTGGTCTGTGATGTCGAAAGTCAAATAATAGACACGCCGGTCGTAGCGAGAATTGACCGGGTCCAGTTCGTGATCGCCGACTTTCCGGCCATTCAAAGATAGCTCGAAATACCCCAGGCCGGTCACGTAAGCGCGCGCTCGACGGATATCACGCTCGACTCTGAATTCGCGCCGAAACATGGGCGCCGGCTCAGTCGGAGGTGAAAAAGCTTCGTCCGCCGAATGGGCAATCCATTTTGCCTGCCAGTCTCCCCGGTTCAGGAGGGCCATTTCCCAGAAAGCTGAAGGACTCCAAGGGCCAGGTCGATCCTGTGCGTCCCAGGCCATGACCTTCCACCAATAGCGTTGCCACGAGTTCAGTGCAGCGCCCTCGTACTGAACCAAAATGGATTGCTCAGAAGCAACTTTGCCTGAATCCCATATATCTCCCTCGTTGCGATTTAGCTTCTCACGAGATGACGCCACCAAGATTCGCCAGGCTGATTGGCGCTGGCCTCGCTTTCCGGGTGGAGCCTGCAATTGCCAGGACAAACGCGGCTTGGTTACGTCAATGCCCAACGGGTCTTTCAGATGCTCGCAGCGCAGTTGATCTGGACTCAATTGTGCCTGGAGACCGGAGGCAACAGCGAGTATCCATCCCATCACTAACAAAAAAGTCGAGGAATAAAGCGATTCCTCACTGAATGGGGTTTTCATGGAACGTATCCTCTTCGAGCTTTATTGTGATATGGAAGGCGGCTTGAACGTGAAGACCTACACGCAGCGGATATACTCTGCTTCGTAGCGTAATTTCGCAGCAGCGGTCACAACATCCGTCTTGTTGTTCTTTAGCCGGTTCTTTCTGATCGCTTGGCCATAGGATGTCAGGCACCTTGCCTCGCTACGAAACCTTGTGTTTGCAGACCAGTCGCCGATGGGGTGCCGGCCACCTGCGCCAGATATACCTGCCCCAAGCTCTCGATATGTTCCTTGACGTTGTCGAAGTAGTTGAAATGCGCCTGCTCTTCGTCGATTATCGCCTCAAACAACTTCGCACTCGTGCTATCGCCGTTCTCCTGGCAGACTGAAAGAAAACCGTTGTAGGCAGCAATCGTGTCGTCTTCCAGAGTCGCATCAAAACCAAACACTGCCTCGACCTTCTGGCCCTTTTCAACACCGCCTGCCAGCGCCGCCGTAGGCTCACCATCGAGCTCTTTGATCCGCTCGGCAAACATCTCAGCATGACGCATTTCGTCAATTGCTATCAGCTTGACGTTGGCAGCCATCTGGCCGTAATCCATATCATCCAGGTTGTAGTGCTGGTTCATATACTGGCTAATGGCTCGCAATTCCATCGAACGGGCCTCGTTCAGCACTTTTTGAACATTCGCTTTTTTCTCTTCCCTTGAGTTTCCAGCCATAACAGGTCTCCTAACAAAAAGGCGTTTCTGCATAATCTGAACTATATTAACCTATGTGAGTTCGGGATCTGTCGAGACTTCTACCAGACACGGCCCCGGCTCAGCGAACACTGTTTCCAGAACCTGATCAAGTTCATCCGTTTCTGTAACCTGAAAGCCCATGGCACCGCACTTTTCTGCATACCTGGCGAAATCCGGGTTGTGTAAGGAAGTTTCCCACACGGGCATCCGGATAGCCCGCTGTTCTTGAGAGATCTCTCCCAGTTCCCGGTTGTTCAGAAGTATGTGCTTGATATTCATTCCGTACTTGACGGCCGTGCACAACTCACCCATGTACTGGCCGAATACGAGCAGTACGTCCGAGGCATTCATCAAGTGGCTGGCGATAAGCGTGCCGCTGCGGCCCAATACGCCACAGGCCAGCGGCTGATCGTCGGAAATCAACCCTTTGCCCTTGAAGGTAGTGATCACGGGACAGTTACCACTGTCACATATTCGGTACTGCTGACAGCCAATAGCGATCAGGGCTGCCGTGGCCAAGGTAGGGGCAACCCTGTGTGGTTGCCCGGGGCAGGCACATAGGCCTGCCCCTACGGTCGATACAGCCGGATGTCGTCAATGTACACCGTCCCTGTACCGCCCGCTCCTGCGCCACCTTTGCTGCCCACGCCAATCGCGATTCTATCCACATTACTGAGGTTGATGCCTTGATCGGCGAACGCCTGTAGCGGAATACGCCACTGCGTCCATGCGCGAATTATCGCCGCATTGGAATCACCCTGGGCCAGTATAGCTGGAACCCCAGTGCTATTCGAGATGGCGACGTACAGCGGATCAGCCGCATTGCCCACAGCGCCTCTGAACCATAGCGACAGCTCCGCCACGCCCGCCTGCGTCCAGTCCCGCGACGCCGACAGTGTCATCACTGCCTCAGAGTTCGTGACCCCGGCCTCGTTGATATACAGAAGCGGCATTGACTGAGAACCGCCATAAACAATCGTCTGCTCGGCATAGGGAGGAAGCAGATAGCCCACCTGAGCACCATTGTCGGCCACGCCGAAGCCGTCAATCCACGTCTGCCAAATGGCTTGACCCGCTGTGTCGTCATCGGTGTAGCTCTCAAAGTCATCAACCAGAAGGTAGGCGCCCGTCGTGAAGACCCAAATGGGTCCCTTTGAGGTGTTGCCCTGGCTATCAACCTCATCCACGCGCCAGTAGTAGGTCGTGTCCGCCTCTAACAACCCCGGATCGTAACTCTCATCGCCCAAAGTAAGAGAGCCTTTGTCTTCGGGCGAGCCGGAACCGGCGGCACGCACGGCTTCTTTATCCGTCCCGAAGTAAAGCTGGTGCGAGGCGGCGCTGTCGGCCGGCGTCCAGCTCAGAGTCGCGTTCATCGCCACATCGGTCTCGTTTAATGCCGGCTGCGGGCTTCCAACGGCGCCAGGCGTCGAGAAGCTCCAGATATCGCCTTTGTAAGTACTGACAGCATCAAACTCATCGACGCGCCAGTAATAGACCTTTTCTAATTCGAGCGAGCCGGGTTTGTATATTGCGGTACCGTTCGGTGCACCTCCGGCGGCATTAGCGACAGTATCGAAATCGTCGCCGAAATAGACAGTATGCAATTTGGCACCGTAGCCCGGCGTCCAGGTCAAGGTTACGTCCTCCGGGCCCACAGACTCGACGCCGTCAACCGGATCGGGATTATACGCCGTCTTAGGTGGAATCGAAAAGCTCCAGACGTCGCCTTTCCACGGACTGTCCGGATAGGCGTCATTAAGCTCGTCGATGCGCCAATAATAGGTTGTGCCCGGGACAAGGCCGTCGGGATAGGCGAATCCGGGAAAGCCGGCTATGTAAAACGTATCGCCCTGATTGCCCCGGAATACGTCTGAGTCTTTTGTGGCCTCGTCGACCGCCTGATAATCGTCACCCAGATACACATCGTGTGAAACGGCAAAATCGCCGGCCCGCCACGCTATGTTCACCCAGGTATCGGCATGTAAGGCGCCATCGGCGGGATCGGGGCCTGAGGCCTGAGGATGATCTCCAAAACTATCTTGCCCGGCATGACCCAAGGCTGATATTTCGTTGGAAGTGAGAGGGATACCCCAGATGGCGACGGTCGACACATTGATAGGAGCGTCATCGCCATCCTGGTTGTAGCCGGCGGCAAAGAGCAGAAGCGTATCGGCAAGGCTGAAACGACCGTCGACTCCCTGCTGATTTCCCTTGAAGATTTCCACGCCATCGACATACAGGTCTTGTCGCACACCGTTATCAACCACGAGCACCATGCGATACCAAGTGTCGGCTTCGGTGGTATAACCAAACGCGCTGGAGTAACCAACGGCGCCGATCCCGATCGCACCGGATGAATTGATGGTCCAGTCGGCATCATCGGCGTTCGTCGGATCCAACTGAAAGAGATCGTTGTAACCGCTGGGGGGA
>CAYZAH010000274.1:0-5902 GCA_964475805.1 uncultured Pirellulales bacterium
CTGTGCCCGAACCGGTCATTGTGAAGGTCCCCGCCGGACTTTCCACAAAGCTGCCCGCCGAGCCGGGATTGCCTCTGAACCATAGCGATAGTTGCTCGATGCCGGACTGGGTCCAATCCATCGGGTCAGCAAAGGTCCGCTCCGCCTCGGAGTATCGCGAGGTGGACCCTTGACCGTGATCGTAGAAGAACGGCATCGATTGCTTGCCATTATGAACGATGGACCGTTCGGCATACGGCGGAACGAGGTAGCCCACCTGGGAGCCGTTCTCCGGAACGCCGAAGCCGTCGATCCAGGTTTGCCAGATCGCCTGACCCGCTGCATCGTCATCCGTGTAGCTCTCGAAGTCGTCCACCACCATCATTTCGGTCGTCGAGAATCTCCAGACGTCGCCTTCATAGAAGCTGCCGTCGGCCCCGACCTCATTGACCTTCCAGTAGTACCTTTGTCCATAGTCAAGCGGGCCCACCTGATATTCGGTGTCGCTCACTGTGGCCGCCAGCGCCGTGCCGTCGATGACCGCCTGCTCGTCCGTGCTGAGGTAGACCTCATGTGAGGTCGCCTCGCGCCCGCCGCGCCAGTCCAAAAGAACGTTCAGCGGTACATCCAAGGCTCCCGTGGAAGGCGCGGGATCGCTGGCCTGTACGGGGATGTACAAGAACCGCACCTCGCTCAAACCATACTGAGGCAACAATCCCTTCCAGTTCGTATTGATTGTCAGCCGGACGAATTTCGCGACCACGCCGCTCATATCGACGGTCGTATTGTGTGTGTAAGTCGGTGCGCCCGTCGCCTGGGCAAATTCCTGATCACCTAATGTGGTCCAGTTCTCGCCGTCCAGTGAATACTCGATTGTGACGTCCTTTGCTCCGATACCGACCACCGACTCGAGCAATTGATTCGAGTTCCACACCCACATTTCAAGCAGGGCATAGGCCTTGTCGAATTCATATTGTATCCAGGTCGGCTGGGGTCCGGCCGCGTCGCTCAGCCACATGTCCGTCCCGGTCGTCGAATGCTGATCGTTGGCGTTAAGACCCGAGCCATTGATGGTGTTCTCGGGACCCTGATCGATAGCGGACGAGCTGGCCGTCGCCTGGATGTTGGTGATCTCAAACGCGTAAGGCTCGACGGTGAAGCTCCAGACCACCCCTTTGTAGACGGTCGATTCCGGCGGGGCATTCACTTCGTCGATCCGCCAGTAGTACATCTGGCCGAATTCGAGCGCGTCGTGGAGCTTGTATTTCGTCAAGAGCAGGTCTTTGCTGACCAGCACGTTCATCGGATTAGCCCGGCTGGCGTTGTTAACGTCCTCAAAGCTCGTTCCGAGATACACGTCGTGCGTCGCGGCGAACTCGCCCGCCGTCCAGCTCAACGGCGTATCGTTCGGTACGTTCGCCGCCCCGTCGGAGGGATTCGGATCAGTCGCCATCGCCCGTTCCTCGATAGTCGTCGGCGGAGGCGCAACATAATCGCCTTCGTAGACTCGTATACCGTCGATCCAAAAATCGCCTGGCGCAAAAGCAAAGTGGAACGTAGGGCTTGCAGGTGTCACGTCCGCGGTGAACACGTCTGTGGTGACGCTGTATTCCTGCCATTGATCGGTAGCCGTGAAGACCTGATCGCTATAGCCTTCCCAGGGATCTGCGCCCCGCTCCGGCTTCATGCGAAACTGCAACGTACCGGATTTGCACTTGAAGAAGCAGGAAAACGTGTACTTCTTGCCTTTCTCCCAAGTAAGGCTTCCGTCCGTCATGCCGACGTCCCAGTTGTTGGCCCCCGCGTCTGGAACCACGACGTGCAGACAGTAGTTTCCTTCAACCGGACCCTCAGGAACGTCGGCGCCAACGCAATCCGTAACGACTTCGCTGGTCGCGGTGCCATAAATACCGTATGGCGCTATGACGCCGTCCTCGAATCCGCCGTTAGGCAGCAAATTGACCACTTCCTGCCCGTAGCCTTGGCCGGTTGCAATGAATCCGATCATCAAGGCTACGCTTACCCAGATTATTCTTCTGTACATGATAATCCTCCTTCAAAAGAGACTTATGGTAGGCTAATCGCGCTCCGGCCACTCGCCAAAGCATTGGGTTTGTTTATAGTAAGTGTCGAGATGCGTGTGATTCGATCAAAAGATTGCATGGTGTAATGCCACATCTTTTCGCCCGATTTGGCCCTCTCATCCCCTTCCCGGGGCGCGCATCCGGGTGTTGCATCGGTCAGAACCTGGATGTTCCAACTGGTCTATCATTACCATACTTATCGTACTTTTGTCAAGGGCAGTCCAATCGAGCTTCGGACTTTTTTGGGACGGAAGACAGGTTTGGCTCGAAAAAACCCGGGCCGTCCGCCGATAAGACTATGAAGGCCCTCGTGGCAGAAGCGCCCGAGGACCCGACAGTACCCTGCTGCCGTACAACAGCACGGCGGGCGGGAATGAACGCCGATGTTGGACGTTTTGGAGCTTGGAATTAGAATGAAAAGGAAGACTGCGCTTTTTGTGTCGTGTCTGATTGTTGTCTTTTCCGGGTGCAGAACCACGCCGGAAAAACCTAAAACGGCCTATGACAGACCCTTGCCACCGGGGCAATTCGCCCTGCGGAAGATCACAAATCCCCAGGACATACCGGACTTTTCTATGGCGTGCCGCGACGTGGCCGGGCTGAAAGCCGCGGTCGGACGCAGCATCAGCTACCTGCAGAAGCCGTCGAGCCGGCAGTTCTACCCGGTCAGCGGGATCACCCACGATATGGCTCTGAAGAGCCTGAAAGCCTTCGCCCGCATGTTGGATTCCGGCATGACGGGCGCCGAGCTGAACCTGGCGATCCGCCAGAAATTCGACGTCTATATGTCCATCGGATGCGACGACCAGGGAACCGTGCTGTTCACGGGTTATTATACGCCGATCTTCGACGGCTCTATGCAGCGCACCGGGAGCTTCCAGTATCCCCTGTACAAACCGCCGGACGACCTGGTCAAAGGGCCGAACGGCGATATCCTCGGCCGCCGGATGCCCGATGGCCAAATCACCGCCTACCCGCCGAGAGGCGTCATCGAGGACGCAAGGTTGCTCAGGGGCAAAGAGCTTATCTGGCTGAACGATCCGTTCGAGGCGTACATCGCCCACGTGCAGGGTTCGGCCAAGCTCAGGCTGCCTGACAACAAGCTCACCACCGTAGGCTACGCCGCCAGCAATGGACGTGAATATGGAAGCGTCGCACAGGCCCTGGTCAACGACGGCAAGATTCCCGCCGACCACATCAGCCTGGCCTCCATGATCGACTACTTCAAGCGACACAAAGACCAAGTTACCACGTACATCCGGCGAAACGCACGGTACGTGTTCTTTCAAGAGCAAGAGGATGGCTCGCCGCGAGGTTGCCTCAACGAGCCGGTGACGGCTTATAGGACGATTGCCACCGACAAGTCGATCTTTCCGCGGGCGTCCCTCACGCTCGTCGCCACCACCCTGCCACGGGCCATCGATGGCCGGGCCGTCAACGAGGTTTATAGCGGCTTCGCTCTGGATCAGGACGCTGGCGGTGCGATCCGCGCCCCGGGCCGCTGCGACGTCTATCTGGGCGTCGGCGACATGGCTGGAACGCTGGCCGGGCAGACGTACCAGGAAGGTCGGCTGTACTACCTGTTTCTCAAGCAGACGACCGGTGGCGAGCAATACGCACAAGGGAGTCTGAATAATGGCTAAGGGAATGCTTGTATTATTGGCCGTGATTATCGCGGCCCTGTCTCTGGCCGGCTGTCAAACGGCCAAAGGGCTCAAGGGAGACCTCCAGTTCATCGGCGACAAGACGTACGAAATCGTGGACAAGTGAGCCCAGACAAATGAATTCCGGCGGCGTCTACAAGTGACGGCCGCGACGGATCGCGGGAGAGTTGAGCGCCTGGACTACGCACAACGTCTGCAATGCCGCAGGACGCTGTCTTACTGATCGAAGCGCCACATTTCTGCAGTCATCTCGTCGGCGCTTATCCAGCCGACGTGCCAATCGAGATAGAGGCAATTGCAGCCGGTCTTGTGCCGGGCGCGCGCAACGCGCCGGCCATCGGTGATGTCCTGACTGTCGGAATCGGGCAGGTGGCTCGGACGGAAGACGTCGCATCGTGTGACGTCCCGGTCCGTTGCGTTCTTGATGATCGTTCGCCACGGCCCGTCTTCGTTGTCGGCAAGGTAGATCGTCTCGCCCGGACGACGACAATCGGACAGCTTCGTCGGCGTGCGCTGCATCCCCCAGCCATTGTTGCCCTCGTTACCCCAGCCGTTAACAACGAAGCAGACCGTCTGCTCTTTGTCGGGATAACTCGGGCAGCGAAATATCTTCACGGTGCGGTAATCGTTGTTGATCGCCTTCTGCGCCAGGTACGACATGAAGAGTTGGAACCACGGTTTGATGTCGCCGCCCCACTCCGCTGAACGGGGGATGAGCAGGCCGTTGTCGCCGGCGTAGAAATTGGCGGCCAAGCCGATTTGACGCAGACCATTTCGGCAGACAACGTCCTTGCCTTGCTCGCGCGCCTTTCGCAACACGGGGAACAAGATACCCATCAGCAACGCCAGAATGGCGATCACGACCAGCAGCTCGATCAACGTAAAAGCCGCTCGTGCCGCCCTACCGGCTTCGCGGCAGCCACCGCAAACCGTGCCGTGAGTCTGTTGTTGATTAGCCTCTGTCAAAGCAGATCCCCCTTCCAAATAATCGGATCATACCAGGTTTTTCTCGAATCGCCCGGAAATTTGAAAAAATTTCGCGGCTGTCGGTTCCCCAGGAATTGTTCTCACCTGAGAATGACAAGTTTTCCATAACTCCTTTTCAAATCGTCGGTTAGCTGTGAACAGGATTCGCAAAGCTCACTCAATTTACCCATTTTAACGTACACTCATAGGGACCGCAGAGCGGCGCTTATCAAGGAAAATACGTAGTCACCACAATTGACCCGATTCGGCGATTGTCGTACAGATGAGGCATGGCTGTCCCCACGGAAGATCACAGTCCACCGGGCCCCTGTAGTCTTCAGACCTCCTTTCCTGGGTATAGGGGCCCTTCTTTGTCCCGACGTAAAAGCCCTGAAAGAAGAGTTCGAATTGTCCCAGTGAAGTTTTTTTCCTTGATTTTCGGATTCAATTTGGTAACATAGTAGATATAGGAGCGGTGGTGGAAAGTCCGCAGGAGGCGAGTTGGCGATTTCCCCGTACACAGCACGGAATGAAAGGCTCAATAACTAAAGGTTAGATACACTTTTTGGAAGAAAGAAGTCCGCTTTCCCGGTCTTTTCTTCCAAGCCAAAGAGAGTGAGGAATGACGTGATGAAACAGAGGGTGATTCTTGCGTGCCTAATCGCATTCGTCTTTTCATTGGTCTTGACGGGCTGCTGCAACAGAGTCGAGTTTACACGTACCAAAGTGAAGCTGGAACAGGCCGAGAGAGAAAGAGATTATCTCCAGTCGCAGTTGGACGCAGCCCAGAAGGCTCAGAAAACCCAGGCCGGCACGCCCGGCCAGTTGCAGAAGCAGGTCAATGAGTTCATGAAGATCCGTGACGCGCTGCAACAGCGGGAAGACGAGCTGGCCAAATTACGGGAGACCGCTCTTACTGAAGCCCAGACAGCTCAGACCCTGATGCAGAATCTCGCCGCCGAACTGCAGGCCGAGACTCAGAAGGTCAGCGATCTGCAGGCGGATTTGAAACAGGCTCAGCAAGCCATTACCGAACTGCAAAGCAAGCTCCAGTAGTCACCTGCACAACGCCGGAAAGCATCAGGATGCCAGGATGCAGCTTGTCAGTCTCGCAGCGGATCGAGACGGACCGCATGGTCTGCACCCCCCGATTCCTATGTAGTCCCGCCATTCAATTAGGAACTACAGGTGTATCTCTTGCAGTTAGTA
>CAYZAH010000275.1:0-5901 GCA_964475805.1 uncultured Pirellulales bacterium
AGACCCGACTCCTTCTCATAGTACGGCTTGACGTGCACACCTAACGTTTCGGGCGTCCCGCCTTCGGGGAAGATGATCTTCGACATCACCAGCGCCGCCGGGGCCGAGAGCAGTGACGCCGATACCAAATGCCCGGCGATAGTGGGGAACAGGTCCCTCAGGCTAAAGACGTACAGCGCCAGGACGTTCGATGAGACCGTCGCCATTCCCGCGGTCAGAATAGTGCACACTTCCGAGCGGGTCGTCCGGCTTAGATAAGGCTTTACCGTGAGCGTCGATTCGATCCCGACGAAAATATTGCTGGCCACCACGAGCGACTCAGCGCCGGAGACTCTCATAAGCCGCGTGAAGACGTAGGCGAACCCGCGGATCACCCAGGTCATAACGCCGAAGTAGTACAGAATCGCGATCAGAGCGGAGAAGAAGATAATCGTTGGAAAGGCCTGAAAAGCCAGGAAGAAACCCAGAGACGTCTCTCCCGCTGCATTCGTTTGTCCCGGCGGCAAAGCCAGTCGTCCGAACACCAGCTCCGCCCCGGCCGACGCCGAATTCAAGACCTTCACGACCACATCGTTGACAACGCGAAAGACGTCCGCCCCGGCGGGCACGACGAAGATGAACGAAGCGATCAGTAATTGCAGCCCGATCCCCCAACCGATCACCCGCCAGTTCATATTCTTCCGATCGCACGACAATACCCACGCGAATGCGATCAGAACAAATATCCCCGCGAAACTGACAAGGTTGTAGACATCCATCTGCTACTTCAAGCCGAGAGTCTCCTCGAGTCCGAAGAGAATGTTCATGTTCTGAATGGCCTGGCCTGATGCGCCCTTGACGAGGTTGTCGATTACGGAGAAGCTCACAATCCTGCCTTTTACCGACGTTGGGAAAACGTGGCAGTAGTTCGTCCCCGCGATATCCTTCACGGCGGGAGCTTCACTACGGACCTGAACAAAAGGCTCGTCACGATAGAAATCGCTATAGAGCTCAAGCAACTCTTCGGCGGCAATGTCGCTCTTGGGCTGAGAATACACCGTCGAATAGATTCCCCTGTCAAAAGCCCCGACGTGCGGCTGGAACAAGATACGTGCTTGATCGTCGGCGATCTCGCCGGCGATCTGCTCCATCTCCGGCATGTGGCGATGTGTGCCGATGCCGTAGGCAAAGAGATTCTCGTTCATGTTCGGGAAATGGAATTTCACGGACGGATTTTTGCCGGCGCCGGACGAACCCGTCACCGCGTTGACGATGATCGAATCCAACTCGATGAGGTTATCCGCGAGAAGAGGCGCAATCGCCAGCAGAGCACCGGTGGGGAAACACCCGGGATTGGCAATCAGGTCGGCGTCTTCTATCTGATCGCGGAACAACTCCGGCAAGCCGAAGACCGCGCGAGCCAGGTTATCCCTGTCGGTGTGCTCAACGGCGTAGAACTTCTCGTAAACGCTTACGTCTTTAAGCCGATAGTCCGCGCTAAAGTCAATGACTTTCAGGCCGGCGTCCAGGAGCTTCGGCACGAAACCCATCGAGACCTTATGAGGCAAGCAGCAAAGGGCGACATCGGCGAGGCCGGCCAGCGTGTCGATATCCAGCGGTTCGATTTGAAGATCGCACCGCCCCTTGAATTGTGGAAAAACGTCCTCGACCGCTCCGCACTCGGCGGGTATCGCGGTCAGATAAGTCAGCTTGGCCTTGCTGTGGCCCAGAAGAATCTTAATCGACTCGGCGCCGGTGTATCCGCTGGCCCCAATGATGGCGACTCGTATCATCTCGTTCATCTCCAACAAAAATAGCCGCTGAGATGCTCTCTCGGCGGCTATTGTATTCATCGAAAACTGATTCTGCAAATTAACGCTTCGAGAACTGGAACCTTCTCCTGGCACCCCTTTGGCCGGGCTTCTTGCGTTCGACCATTCTGGGATCGCGCGTCAGATGTCCGCCGTCCCGGAGGGCCTGGACGTAGTTGTCGTCATAGTTCCTCAGCGCCCGGGCGACCCCCAGCAGAGAGGCTCCCGCCTGTCCCGTTGTGCCGCCGCCCCTGACGTTGATAAAGACGTCGAATATCCTCTCCGCGTTGACCGTCTTCAAAGGCGCCACAACAGATTTCCTGTCTTCCTCTCTCTTGAAGTAATCGCTGAGTTCCTTCTTGTTAATCAGCAATTTGCCGCTGCCGGGCTTGATTCGCACGCGTGCCACGGCGCTCTTTCTTCTGCCCGTGCCCCACCAATAGCCTTGCTTTGGAGTGCTGGCCGGGTTCGATCTTGGCTTCGGCTGGCTCTGGGGAGCCTGCTCGATCAACTTCTCTTCTGGACGATCAACTTGGGTATCTTCTGTCATATCTGGCAATCTTCAATTAGAACAGTTCAACCTTCTCGGGTCTTTGCGCCTGATGCTCGTGGTCGGGGCCGCGATACACCTTGAGTTTCTTCATCATTTTCCTGCCGATCCTGTTTTTCGGCAGCATTCGCCGCACGGCCAGCTCGATCACTCTTTCCGGCTTCCTCGCCATCATATCGGCAAAGCTGACGTACTTGTGTCCGCCCGGGTAATACGTGTAGTAATCGTATTCTTTGGACTGGGCCTTCTTACCGGTCACTCTGATCTTGTCGGCGTTAACCACAATCACGTAGTCACCCGTGTCGACGTGAGGCGTATAGGTGGGCTTGGTTTTGCCCATCAGAATCGGCGCGATCTTCGCCGCCATCCGGCCAAGAACGGCCCCCTCGGCGTCCACGAGCAGCCACTTCTGCTCGACCTGATCCCTTTTTGCCATGAAGCTCTTCATAGAAAATCTCTCATGCTATTACCGAAAAACCCGAATTTTAGCGAATCTGCCGTTGCTGTCAAATTATTTTTGCTACAAAATGCAAGAATTCCGTTCGCCCGGACTCGGAGTGTCAGCCGATCAGGGCTCCGCGAGTTCTTTTTCTTCGTCCATTATTGTATTGCCTGTGGTGGCGGAAATAGTACACTGATTGGCCGGATTTGATAAGGGCAATAGGAGCCACGCAAATGAAGGTGCTGTTGTTGTACGATTATCCTCCGTCGCCGGCCGGGCTGGCGACACAGGGGAACCTGCTCCATCGAGGGCTGCAGGAACTGGGCGTCGAGGTACATTCAGTCCATTTCGAGTCGGCCCAGGAAAAAGAATGGTATTACCGATGGTTTGGCCCGGACGTGGTCGTCGGCGTGGGCTATTGGGGACATACGCCCTATCTGGTGCTTCATCCGCAAAGATACGGCGTCCAACCGGTGCCCTGGCTGGTGGCGGACGGCTATATGGGCAACTACCATGAAGTCCTCAACGCGCTGCCTCTTATTCTCGTGACCTCCAAATGGGTCAAGAAGGTCTACATGAGAGACGGTCTTAACGGTGAGAACATCGAAGTTCTGCCCGTCGGCTGCGATACGGATGCGTTTATCCCCCGCGACAAGAGCGATCCGAAAGTTGTCGCCGTTCGCGAATCGCTGGGTGTGGCGCCCGACCAGATCATGATCCTCACCATCGGCGGCGACGCCACGTCCAAAGGTGCGCAGGAGGTCATGCAGGCCCTGGCCATCAACGATCTGAAGGCGCCGGACTGGAAGTACGTCTGCAAGGTCTGGCCTCAGCCGAGGACGGAGCAGCAAAACCTGATCGACCTGCAGTTGGCGACGCAGTTGGGCATCGACAAGAACGTCGTGTACACCACGAACGTCATCTCCCGGAACTTCATGCCGTACCTCTTAGCGGCGTGCGACATCTACGCCGCTCCGTCGCGTCTCGAAGGCTTCGGGATGATCCAGGTGGAAGCCGGAGCGTGCGGCAAGCCCGTCATAGGTATCAAGGCGATGGGCATGTTGGACACAATGGTGCACGGCCAGAACGCCTTCCTGGCCGGCATCGCCCAGGAAGTCCGGCTGCGCGAGGCCACCGTGGGCGATGAGTCCGGCTACGAAGAAGGTCATCGGGTGGTGTTCAAACGGCCCCGCACGGTGGACTACCGGGCCAGCGTGCACGACATCGCCAACTACTTGATGGATCTGATGCAAGACGCCGATTTGAGGAAGAGAATGGGCGAGGCGGGCAGAAAACGGGCGGTCGAGAATTTTGACTACCGCGTCGTGGCCAAGAAATTCGTTGAATTGATAGCGCAGCGGCTCGGAATCACCTAATATGGACAAACGTGATTGGCGGTTGATCGAAAAAGCCAAAGGAGCGGCTGTAGAGGTTCTTTTGCACAACGCTCGGGGTCCTTACCACGGATTGCCGCGTACGGCCGGCTGGGGCTATCCGGAGCCGTATACCCGCGATTTGATGATCTCCTCGCTGGGCATCCTCGTGTCCGGCAACGAAAAGCTGATCCATATCTTGCGAAAGACACTTACAGCCGCGGCCAAGAGCCAAAGCCAGCTCGGGCATATTCCATCACTCGTCCACGACCCCGAGGACCGCGGAGCAAGCGATTGTACGCCGTTGTTCCTCATGGCGGTGGGTTTCTTTCGTAAGGCCCTGGACGAAGACGATTTTCTGGAGTCCGCAGTGCGTAAGGCCATAACGTGGATGGAATATCAAAGCCCTTCCGATCGGGTTCTTGTGGCACAATTGCCGACGAGCGACTGGCGCGACGAACAGTGGGTGCTCGGCTACGGATTGTACGTCAACACGGTGGTCTATACCTATCTCCGGCTGTTCGAACAGCACGAGCGTGCCTCGTTCCTCCGTGAAATGATGGGGCACTTCGCGGTCAAGGCTGACCGGCAACATCGGCACGTACACGAAGGTTTGGTTTTGAAGCACAAACCCTATTACGCCATGTGGTCCTATAAAATCTATGGCAGCGAACGCTTCGACCTTTTGGGTAACAGCCTCGCGATTCTGTCCGGCATTGCCACGCGGACACGAGCGAA
The DNA here is from genome assembly GCA_964475805.1 of uncultured Pirellulales bacterium. Lineage (GTDB taxonomy): Bacteria > Planctomycetota > Phycisphaerae > Sedimentisphaerales > Anaerobacaceae > JAFGTG01. The sequence goes on from CAYZAH010000275.1 coordinate 4,894, forward strand.
GGAGCTTGTTGCATGGACGGAGGCGGAGTGCCAAGCCTTGCGCAAGAACGAGGATCTCGCCGTCGAGTTGCCACCCAATTTCTTTCCCTACGTCAGGCCGGACGATCCCGACTGGATACCGAGATACAGCCGCTACAACCAGCCCGGTGAGTATCACAACGGTGGAATCTGGCCCTTCATCTGCGGCTTTTACATAGCGGCGCTGGTCGCGGCCGGCCGGAATCAATTAGCCGAGAAAAGGCTATTGGCTTTGACCCACCTTGTTCGTCCGGCCCGCGTCGCCGAGGTCGAATTCGGATTCAACGAATGGTGCCGGGCTCAGGACGGGACGCCCCAGGGACAAGACTGGCAAACGTGGTCGGCGGCCATGTACATATATGCATGCGCATGCGTCGAGCGGGGAACGACTCCCTTCTTTGATAACGTCCGAAAAACATCGGCGAAGAACGGTTGCTGATGGCCTTGGCGTCCTACTTCCAGGGGCGATCCAATTGCATTTGTGAGAAGTAGAGAACGGCCGACCCGTAAAGCGGTCACTATTGCGTCTTAATCGCGCTGTTTAGCTCACTAATGGCCGTCTGAACCTGCTTGAGTTGCTCCTGGAGTACGCGAACCTTGTCCGTTTCGGCCGCCAGCTTGCTTGCTAACTCGTCGATTCGGGCCTTCGCTGCGTTTGCCTCAGCAGCGGCAGCGTCACGCGACTGCGCGAGTTGTTGATTCTTCTCTTGCAGACTAGTGCGGAATTTGTTCAGTTCATCGACCTGGTCTTTCAGCTTTTGAAGCTCGGTGACTTGACTCTGCAGTTGGTCTCGCGATTCAGTCAGTTCCGCGACCTTCTTTTCCAACAGGCCTTTGGCCTGTTCGGCCTTCTGCGCTTTGGTCACGGCGGCTTGTAGTTGAGTTTCAGCGGCCTGCTTTTCCTTTTTGGTCTTGTCCAATTCGGCTTTCAGGGTTGTTAGCTCTGATCGGTTGCAACCCGCCAAGCCAAGCGGAAGAGCCAACGCTAAA
>CAYZAH010000276.1:0-5886 GCA_964475805.1 uncultured Pirellulales bacterium
GCCCACCGGGCGACCAGCCCATAGGTAAGGACTTTACCCCTGGGGATATTCTTGATTATCCGGAGGGTATCTCTCGTGAAATCAGTGATGCCGTCGTTCATCGTTTTTGGCATGGACTGGTTCCGGCCTGTGCGACTATTCAGGTGGTGGTGGAGCCGGGGGGATTCGAACCCCCTACCTCCTGCTTGCAAAGCACGGCTTGTAAAAGGCGGAGGCCGCTTGCCTCCTTTTCGATACCTATATTAATCGCAGCTCAGCCTACTCGTCAACTGAAGAACATCGGGATATTCATCCTGCGGTGCGCAGGATTGGGTGATATCGTTTAGCTTTTCACATCGCCGGGAAACATAAATCGTACTGACTAATGAAAAGGGATAAAGGTTCACTCGCTGGCGTGCAGTGTCAGCCACTTTTTTCATTTTACGTTCTCCCGTGCTATCCTTTTATTACTTTTTCGGTTATATATACGGGAGATTAATTCGTTCTTGAGGGAATCTGTTGAACAATCGTGGTCTGTCTGCAATAGCCATCTTGGGACTCTGCCTTATTATATCAATCGGATTTCTCACATCGTGTACCGCAAGCAATCGACCGTTGTTGGCGGAGGTTACGCAGGAAGACCAAGCACAGGGACAAGTTAAGTATTATAACGTTGCCTTTAAAAAAGATGCTGGCTCCGAACAACTCGCGGGGATATGGGTGCTGGTTGAGGATACGGGGCGAGATCTCTATCGGCTTTCTTTCCAGATCACGCATGTAGATTCCATCAAAGTTAAATCAGCTTCGTTGGAATTCAATAACGTCAATCCAGCTTCAGCTCTGATGTTTTCCACACCCGGAGTTTATCCCATGCCGTCCATGAAATTTGAATCAATCGTTCCTTCCAGCGGAGGAGCGATTCTTTCTGTCGATGATTTTGGCGTACTGGAAACAGGGACAATCAATTTTGAGTTTTATTTAAACGCCGATGGGATGAATCCGCTTCCTGATAATGAATTGAATGTAGATATATCTTTGGGTCTTCGTGAAAGCGGGAAAAACCTGGTAGCTGAAGATCCTTTGGGGATAACGCTTCCCTGATCCAGCTAAAGGTGGTTAGCAATTCGAATCCAGCCACCGTCGCCACCCTGGACAGTTCCCGAACTCTCTTTCGAAAATCAGGGAACGATCCATCGCGTGAGGGATTTGCTGCGAGGGTGTTTAAGCGAAGGTTAGGAACCCTTCCATTGTGGCCAGCAAGTCAGAAAGCTTTCTGAACTACTCATCGAGAAACAAAAACTAACCCCTGCTCTACCTTCGATTCCAGCTGCCCCCAAATACTCTCTTTCGTTTCGAAATTCCTTGCTTTACCCATTTTTGAGCCTTATTCTTTTCAAGACTGTCCGGTTTTTTCGTGTTGATGCATTTTACGCTAAAGGTAGTAAGGAGAGTCGTCGCTGGAGGAAGCTCGCGCCATCGAACTCGGCCTCGCCGCCACCGTCGCTCTTCGGACCCGATGATATGGAGCCAGCACGATTGTCATTAAGTGAACGCAGCGAGAACATTGTAATACTCTCTAGGATGATCGTATAATATCACGAAGACAACTTTTTGTGGTTAGATACGTTAGAGAGTATTAGGGAGATCTGAGAGGATGAGGAACAACATCTGCATCGGGTTCCTGGCGCTGCTACTTGCCGCGTCGCTGATCATCGGAGTGCTCGTCAGCTGCACCGGCGCCACGGTTACTACCACCATGTCCGGACGCCCGTCCGGGCAGACCCTGATCGCCGACAGCCGGCTTGTCGGCGGGGGATTCGGCGGCTGGCCTCCCTACGGGAATTACCCTTATACGCTGGAAATCTCCGGCGAATACGAAGATGGTACCGCTTTCGGCTTCTCGTGGGAACCGCCGAGTTCGCCGTGATTCACTACTTAGAAAATGAAACATTTTTATGGTGGTAGACTGGTAGCGAACACCTTAGGATGGAAACAAATGAAGAAAATAACTTGGATCTGTATAGCTCTACTTATCACCCTCGGTTCGGGATTGAGTGCATGCCAAGCGAGTGCGACAACCGAAACTCCCTCCTCCACCATTCCTTCTACATCGCCGCCTTTACACAACACCACCACCACGGTCGTTGGACCTATCGCCCGGGTTATTACGGCGGGTCCAGATGGCAACGTGTGGTTTACCATGTCCAATGAAAATCAGATCGGTAAGATTTCTCCCCTGACCGGGCTGATCACTAAATACGATGTTCCCACTCCCAACTCTTCTCCTTGGGGGATTACGTCCGGCCCGGACGGGAACGTGTGGTTCGCTGAATCGTACGGAAATAAGATCGCCAGGATTTCCCCGGCGACGGGAGAAATTACCGAGTACGATGTTCCGACGGGAAAAGCCGGACCCATCGGCATAACGGTCGGGGCGGATGGCAATCTTTGGTTTACCGAATCGTTTGAAAACAAGATCGGGATGGTATCGCCGGAGGATGGTCACATCACTGAGTACAATGTCCCGACGCCACTTGCCCGGATTTATGACGGTATCGTATCCGGCCCCGACGGCAGCGTGTGGTTCACCGAATCACAGGGAGGCAAGGTCGGGAAGATCTCCCCTGCAACCGGTGAGATCACGGAGTACGAGGTTCCCGCCGCCAATGGCGTCAACGCCGGCCCCTACGGTATCACCGCCGGGCCGGATGGCAATGTGTGGTTTACCGAACTGAATGACAACAGCATCAGCAAAATCGTCCCTGCTACCGGGGTGATCAGCACGTACGAACTTCCTGGCGACTTCGTCGGTCCTCACGCCATAGTATCCGGTCCTGACGGTAACCTGTGGTTCACCGACGTATTTGAAAACACGATCGGGAAGATTTCTCCAATAACGGGCGAAATCACCAAGTACGACATTCCGACCGCTTACACGGCTCCCTACGCTATCGCCCTTGGTCCCGATGGGGATCTGTGGTTTACCGAAAACTCGAAAAACCAGATCGGCAAAATCTCGCCGGCGACCGGTAGCATCACTGAATACTCACTTGCTATCGGCCGGGAATAACGTCTGGAAAGAATTCACCGGGTAATGGTATTCCCGGGCATCAGGATGAGAATTAAGAACTGCGTAAACCGGATGTCGGTTGCATGAACGTGCCACGCGGTAATGATATTACCTTGGCTCACGAGAAAATCATCGGGAAGTCAATCTGATGGTGGCATCGATTAATAATACCACCTGCCTACCCGGAATATTCTAACCCTGCGGCACCGTGCTAGGCTTAGACTGGCGCGCCCTTCGGGCTTGCGGGCTTGTTCGCTGGCAGCAGGCGTTGAGGGGAAAAAGGAACGCCTGTCGCACTCACAAGCTCAGGCAAGACCGGCTAACGGCCAAACCTCATCTACTACATGGGCACACCGACGCAATCCGGGGCTATGGTTTCAGGAAGATTTCAAGCTCTGTCACCGACAGCCCTTGACGCACAGCAGAGAGTGTTGCCTCGACAATGCGATGGTTCATATACTCTAGACGTTTTTCACGGTCCTTAATTTCGTGGACGAGCTGGTGCTCATAGACTGATACCGGCTCACCAACCTTGTACATCACTTTACTAAAGCCGCGCCACTTGCGATAGATCCATTCATAAGCGTACCAGTATGACCGCTTGCCCGGCTCATCATCCCACGCTTTGTTCAGATACTTGCCTAGATAGTTGGCCATGCCCTTGGTGGACTTCACCTTATCGACATGAATCCAGACCGCGCCGGTAACGGCTCTCCAATGTTTACGTGCCAGTTGATACTGGATGTAGTCCAGGCGAAGCACCACATGAAGGTGCTGGCAGGTGTGTTGCTTGTTCCATTCCTTCACCGCAAAGTATTCTCGGGCTAATCCCTCTCGGCGCATCCTTTTTATAAAATTGCGGAAGGCCGTATGCAGGTCTCCCTTAAACTCTGGTGGAGTGGTCAGCGTCAGTAGACGATATTCGCCGGGCATACTGATACCAAGCATGAACCGCTGGAAGGCGCGGTTGAACTTCTTTTTTCGTTTCTCCTCGGGAGTCAGGTCGTACCAAAACGGCTTTCCTCCCGTATTCAGCTTCCGGCCAGTTGTGTTGTAATTATCAAGAATAGGGGGACGGGGGTTGTGTGCTCCTTTCATCGAACATGGCAGTACCGCCCATTGACAGAAAGATGTACCATGGAGTGGGGAAGGCGAGGCGTGCTAATAGGGCGGACTGCGAATCTCCTCTATTTATTGCCACGCTTTCCCCACCACCACTTCGATTGTTAGTGCTTCCTAGGCCTACCTCCTTTCTTACCCCATTCCGAAGCCATGCCGGGGTGCAGCTCTCTCATTTTCTCTTGGCCCTTCCGTCCAATCTCTGAGAAGTGTTCCTTCCCACGATTGTTTAAGACGGTCAGGCCGCCTTTTCTGCCGGCTTCATTGACCGTTGTCACCTTCACCACCTCCCGATTTTTGACCAATAAAAAACGGGAAGCTGGTGGGCTTCCCGTTCTGTGCACTACTATTCTGTTTTCGTGGGCGAGGGGGCCGAGAAAGTGGTTTACTCGGTTTCTCGCTGCCCCCGAGTTTAGCACAAATTTTCGTAAAAATCAATACCCATCGAGCCTGACCCCAATTGTAAAATCTTGAATGAGTAGGAGGCGGGCGGGCTTTCGCCCTCCGCCCGCCTCGCTCAAGCCCGTGTCCGGCCTATCTTAGTCCCAACATATCGGCTGGACTGGCGTTCTCGTGCGCTTTCAGCGCATCCTCCATTCCTAGCGTTGACACGTAATGCTTGACCATCCTTAAGTCAGAATGACCAAGCAAGTATTGCAGGTTAAACGGATTTCTGTCCTGCCTCAGAAAGTTCAATGCGAACGTGTGCCGAAACTTATGGCAGCTGCCTTTCGATTCTATGCCAGCCCTTTTCTTCAGGTTTCGAATAGTCACCTGTACTCCCGCAACCTTCATTGGCCGGCTCTCTTCTGTTATCCAAAGCTGTTGGCACTTCGCTTTCTCTCTGAATACCAGATACCTCCAAAGAGCCTTTTGAGTAATCGTGCCGATTCTTACTACCCGTTCCTTTGCTCCTTTACCCTTGACCTTTATCCAACCGCGTTCTGTATCTATTTCATCCAGTCGGATGTTGGATAGCTCGCTGATCCTCAGTCCGGTATCTAGCAACATCAGCGCCATCGCCCTGTTTCTCGTGCCGAGGAGCTTTGCTCCGTTCTTGATGTCTCTGTCACAGACATCAAGCATCCTCATTATCTCTTGTTCTGAATACGGTTGAACTACATTTAGCCTTGGATTTTTGAGCTTGATTTTCGTAACTGGACTGTCTGTCAGGAAATCCTCACGGACGCACCAGTTAAAGAACGCCTTTAGAACGCAATAGTAGTGATGAACTGTCGAATAGGTGGCCTTTCCTTTGCTGGATTCTGAGCCATTACCTTCAGCTCCCCAGCGATTAAGTTGTTCGGAAACATATGCCAGGAATTCGCGAACATTCCATTCATTAATCAGGCGTACATCTTCCGGCCAGCCTTGCTTTTCAGCAAACCATAGGAATCGGCGTAGATTGGTTTCGTAGTATTCAACGGTTCTTGGGCTTTTACAGTCCGTTCGTTGAGTTAGCACGAAACCTTTGACTAGTGACTGGATTGACGTGGGGATTGTTGTTTGCGCGCGCGCATATATAACCATTCCTCTTGCGCAGCCCGCCCTATACAATCAGGTGGTCTAAATGGTATTTAACCACCTTTGTGTTTTGCAACAACCATGAGGTTCAGGGTTGTTTCTCTAGCTTCATGGTGGAGCCGACGGGATTCGAACCCGTTACCTCCTGCTTGCAAAGCAGGCGTTCTCCCGAGTGAACTACGGCCCCACGCTCT